>JBFGOX010000147.1:0-6673 GCA_041565015.1 Burkholderiaceae bacterium | reverse complement strand
GTGCGCCGCGCCCAGCTCACCGATGCGGCCGACACCGCCACCCGCCGCATGCTGCGCGAACTGCAGGGCGCGCTGCCGAACTCGGCGCGGATCGCAACGGCGGGCAGCAACGTCTTCATCGAGTTCGTGCCGATCGACGACGCCGGCCGCTATCGCGCCGCCACCTCGGGCGGCAACGAGCCGGCCGGCACCGATCCGCTCGACGTCAACGACGCCGCCGACACCAGCTTCCAGGTGCTCGGCAGCCCGGTGACGGTGCCGCCGGCCGCATTCGGCGTGACCGCACAACTCGTCGTGTTCAACATCGGCGCTGGCGCCTTCGACGTCTACGCCGGCGGCAACCGGCGCACCGTGAACACCGCCGCGGGCTCGACGCAGACGATCAGCTTTGCCGGCACCGGCGCGCCACTCGGCGCCGACTCGCCCGACCGCCGCTTCTTCCTCGTCCGCACGCCGGTGACCTTCGCCTGCCTGCCGGCCGCCGACGGCAGCGGCCGCATCGAACGCATCAGCGGCTATTCGTTGCAGGCCACGCAGCCCGCCGACGTCAACGCCGCGCCCCTGACTGCGGCGACGCGCCGGGTCCTCGTCGACAAGGTCAGCAACTGCAGCTTCGAGCTGACGGCAGCAATGGCCAACAGCAACGCCGTCGCGCTGAAGGTGCAGCTCACCGACAAGGCGGAAACGGTGACCCTGCTCACGCAGGCAAACCTGCCGAACACGCCATGAACGCCGTCGCAAAGATTCGATTCGCTGCGAGAAGGCAAACCGGTGCGCGCGGCTTCGCCCTGGTGGCCGCGATCTTCCTGCTGGTGATCATTGCCGCCATGGGCGCCTTCGCGGTGAGCCTGAGCGCCAATGCGCACGCCACCGGTGCGGTGGCGGTGGTGGGCGCGCGCGCGTACGAGGCGGCGCGCACGGGCATCGAGTGGGCGGCCTACCAGGTGCGCGATCCGAACGGCACGCTGGCCCCGGGCGGGATCAACCTGCCGGCATGCTTCGCTTCACCGACCACGCTGGCGCTGCCTTCCGCAATGGGCAGCTTCACCGTCCAGGTCAGCTGCACGCGGCATCCGGCCACCGGTGCCAGCCCGAACTATCACGAGGAAGGCGACAAGCGCAGCGCCTACTACGTGGTCACGTCGACGGCCTCGCTCGGCGCGGCCGGCAGCAGCGACTACGTCGAGCGCCGACTCGAGGCGCGCATCGAGAAATGCAAGGACGCCAATGCGCCGGGGCCGTTGCATGGCTGCTAGCTCGAACGCACCGGCCTCGCGAATGACTTGCGGGCTGCTCTGGGCCTGGCGGCTGGCTGTCGTCGTACTGATCGCGCTGGCCGCGGCCAAGCCGGCGAACGGCCAGATCGCCCTGATCGGCACGTCCCACGTCGCTCAAAACGGAAACGCCGTCACCAGCGTCACGCTCGATCGGCCTGCCGGAACCGCCGCCGGCGATGTCGTCATCGCGCAACTGGCGATCCGCGGCGGTACGGACGTGTCGATCACGATCGTGCCGGCCGGCTGGACGCTGGCGAACCGGACCAACAGCGGAACAGACCTGGCCCAGTTCGTCTATTGGCGCGAAGCGACGGCCAGCGAACCGGCCAGCTACACGTGGAACTTCAGCCCCAGCCGCCGCGCCACGGCGATCGCCGCGACGTTCCGCGCCGTGCTGGCCAGCAATCCGGTCGATGTCGTGGCTGGCGCCGCGCTGACCTCCAACACGACGTCGTTCACCACGCCGGCGGTGACCACCACCGTCGCCAACACGATGCTGATTGCAATGTTCAGCGTCGACGACGGCACCAACAGTTTCACGCCGCCTTTGGGCATGACTGAACTGGCCGATACCGCTTCCTCCTCAGGCCCAAACGGCGTCACGGCATCGCTGGCGATCGCTTCGTTTGCCGGCATGGGCAACACCGGCGCTCGCACCGCCGCGTCACAGACCGCCGGCAAGGGCGTCGCGACGCTGCTGGCGCTGCGCCCCGACCCGAACTGGACGCCGCCAGTCGGCGGCTTCAACGCCTTCGAAACCAGCACCGCTGCCGGCGCAATCAGCGGCGTAATCAAAACCAAGATAGCCGGCGCATCGTTCAGCCTCGCCATCGTCGCCCTCGATTCGACGCGTACGTCAGTACTGACGAATTTCACCGGCACCGTCACCGTCGAACTGCTCGACAGTTCGAACAACAGCGGCGCGCTGAACGCGACCACCGGTTGCCGCAGTTCCTGGACGTCGATCCAGACCGTGAGCCCGAACCCGGCATTTGCCAGCGGCGACAACGGCCGCATCAACGTCAGCTTCAACGTCACCAATGCCTGGCGCGACGTGCGCGTTCGCATCACCTACACGCAGGGCGCGACCACGGTGATCGGCTGCTCGACCGACAACTTCGCGGTCCGGCCTTCGAGTTTCAACAGCGTGCAGGCGCTCGATGCCAACGACACGACCGCAGGACTGGTACGCGCGCTGAACAATTCGAATGCCACGAGCGGCGTCGTGCATCGCGCCGGCCGCGCGTTCTCCGTGCTCGGGCAGGCAGTCTCCAGCACCGGCGGCGCCACCAGCGGCTACAGCGGCACGCCGTCGCTGCTCGTCGCGACCTGCGTGCAGCCGACCGGCTGCACGGCCGGCACACTCACCTCCGCGCTGACCGGCAGCGGCGGTGCAGTCACCGGCACCGCCACCTACACCGAAGCGGGTGTGATCACCGCCACGCTCGAGGACAGCGCATTCGCGGCCGTCGACGCAGCCGATTCCTCACTGGCCGAACGAACGATCACCAGCAGCGCAGTGACCATCGGCCGCTTCGTGCCCGATGCCTACCAGCTGACCGTTTCCACCACGCCGCAGTTCGTCGCGCCGTTATGTGCGGCCGGCCCGGCGCGGCAGGTGTTCAACTTCGTCGGCCAGGCGTTTTCGTTCGGCACGGTGCCGGTCGTGCTGGCCACGCCGCGCAACGCAGCCGGCGCGGCGCTGGCCAATGCGCGCCCGCGCTTCGCCGCCGCGCACCTGACGCATCCCGTGTCTGCCGCCGGCGCGCCCGTCGCGATGACCGGCACCACGAGCGTGGCGAACATCGCGCACAGCGCCACGTCGCTGGTCACGTTCGACCCCGGCAGCTTCATTTTCACGCGCGGCACGACGCCGGTCGCGAGCTTCACGCCGACGCTGTCGATGACGGTGAACCTCGCCGACACGACGGAAAACGGCACCACCGGCAACAGCACGATCAACGCACTGGCGCCGCTCACGATCAGCCCGATCGCCTTTGCCGCGGGTTCCAGCACCTTCCACTACGGCCGTGCGCAGCTGCGTCCCACATACGGCGACGTCCGGCGCGAGCTGTACGTACCGCTGGAGATCGTTCGCTACAACGGGCTGGGCTGGGTGGCGCTGCCCGAGGCGGGCAGCTGCCTCGTTGCTGGAACGACGACCTTCGCCTACAGCAACGCCACCGGCCTGCTGACCAACGGCGGCGGCGTGCCGAACTGCGCCAGCCGCGTGGCGAGCACGGTGACGACCAGCAACGGCCGCGCCGCGATCCGGCTCGACAAGCCCGGCGGCGTGACCACCACTGCGGCCTCGGCGATGACGATGACGCTGAATCTCCTCGCCGCGCCCGCCGGCACCAGCTGCACGGGCACCACGCCGACCGCCGCGACCACGGTGAACGCGCCGTGGCTGGCCAACCCCGATGGCAGCAACCCGGGCGCCCGGCTGACCTGGGGCCGTAGCCGCGGCGAACTGCTGGGCCTGCGCGAGCGCTTCGACTGAACAGATGAGCGTTTGGGCCGCCGCCCGAAGCAACGGCCAAACGCAGCGCTTTTCCGCCGATCCGCAGTGGTGAGCGCTGCCTAGCATCATTCACAGGGCAGATTGAAGGTCGCGCAAGTGCGCGCGCCTGCCCAGTCGACACGAAGGCACGCCATGGATGGAATCTCGCAGCCTCGCCCCGCCGCCCGCCTGAAGCAGGAGGACCGGCGTCGCCGCTGGTTGTCCAGGTCCGCGGCACCGGCAGCGCAGGTCGGCCTGCAATTTGTCGGCGACCGCCTGTTGCTGGCACGGTTGTGCGATGACCACGGACAGCCCCGCATCGATGCGCTGCGCTCGCTGCCGGCGCCGGCGGGACAGCGCGCGACGGTGCTGCGCACGCTGAAGCAGGAAGGCCTGTTCCGCGACGCCAGCATTCATTTCCTGCTCGCACCGGGCCAGTACGACGTGCATCAGCTGGCCGCCCCCGCGGTGCTGCCCGAGGATCTGCACGACGCGTTGCGCTGGCAACTGCGGGGTGCGCTCGGCTATCCGCCGGAAGAAGCGCTGATCGATTTTGCTTCGCTGCCCCAGCCTGCCGATGCGCCCGCACGCCAGTCGCTCATCGTCGTGACCGCGCGGCGCAGCGTCGTTGCCGAGGCCATCGCGCCGCTGGCGGCCTGCGGCCTTGCCGTCGATGCGGTCGATGTGCCCGAGTTCGCGCAACGCAATCTGGCGCAGCGGATCCTGCCCGACGAGGCCGCCACCCATGGCTGGCTGGCGTTCGACCCGGACACGTTCCTGCTGACCGCGCATTGCCTGGGCGAACTTGCCTTCACCCGTCGCATGCTGCTGCCGAACGCAGCGCTGAATCCCGAGTCGGATGCCGACCCCATTGCCCACTTCGTCGAGCGCGTGGTCGTGCAGGTTCAGCGTTCCCTCGACCTGTTCGAGCGGCAGTCCGGGTTGCCACCGGTTGCGCAGATCATCATCGGCCCGCACCCGCACGCACCCGCTATCGCCGCCGAGCTCGGCCGGAGGGCCGGCGTGCGCGTACAACTGGCCGATTCGGTCGAACTGCTGCGCAGCGCATCCGCCAAGAATGCGGACGCCGCCGCCACGGACACGATGGCGGTGCTCGGCGCTGGGCTGCGGCCTTCCGCAGCGAACGACTCGGCCCTGGCCGTTCAGCAGATCGATCTGCAGCGAGCGGAGAAGCCGGCCGGATCCGGTTCGCGCTCGCGCGCGCCCGCGGTGGCGGCGCTGGTCGCCGTCGTCGCCGCGCTGCTGGCGCATTTCTGGCTCGAGACACAGTCCCTCGATCTGCACCAGGCGACCGCCGCGCGGTTGCACAGCGACGTGCAGCGCGCGGAGAAGATGCTCGTCTCGCTCGGCGCACAGGCGCCGGCGCAGGCCAGCGGGCAGGCCGGCGCCGAGGCCGATGTCGCTGCGCTCGAAACGCTGGCCGCACGTCTGGCCAGCAGCCCCTTCGCGCGCGCCGAGCCCTTCACCGGGCCGCTGCGCGCATTTGCGCGTGCCCGCGCCGACGGCGTGTGGCTGACCGGAATTCGCCTGAACAACGCCAGCGGGCAACTGGTGCTCGAAGGCAAGGCGCTCGAAGCGGCGCGCGTGCCGCAACTGCTCGCCGCCTTGCAGCGCGAACCGCGATTCGCCGGCACCGAGTTTGCTCGCATCGAAATGCAGCCGGCCGCCGAGCCTGCAGGCGCGGTGCAGTTCCGGATCGCCAGCGCGGAATCGGCTGTTGCCGAATCCGGGGCGTCCACAGGAGGCGGGCGATGACGACAAAACTGAAAGCGTGGTGGCTCGCGCGCAGCCGCCGCGAGCAGTGGCTGGCAGCCGTTGCCGCACTGGCGCTGGTGGCCGGCAGCATTGAACTCGCCGCGCTCGCGCCGCAGCGCGCCGCCAAGGCGAAGCTGCAGCGCGAGATCCTCGGCGCACGCACCCAGCTCGACCGCCTGCAGGCCAGCGCGCTCGAACTGGCCGCCAGCCACGCGCCCGCCACTGCCGCGGATTCGCTGCAGGCCCGCCGCGAACGCGCACAAGCGCAGATCGAACGCGCGCAGGTCGACCTGATCGCACCGAAGGACATGGCGCGGCAACTCGCGGCCATCCTCGCCCGCCACCCGCAGCTGCGCGTGGTCGGCATGCAGTCGAGCGCGCCCAAAGCGGTCGACGGCAGCGGCGGCACCGGTGCCGCACTGTACGAGCACGCACTGCGCATCGATGTCGAGGGCCGCTATCTCGACCTGCTCGCGTACCTCGAAGCACTCGAACAGGCACCGCACCGCATCTTCTGGCGCGCATTGGACCTGAAGGCCGACGGCGCCGTGCCGCTGACGCGCATCGAGCTGTTCACGCTGTCGAAGGAAGCGGTATGGCTGCGCCTGTGATGCGCCTGCTCGCCTGCGCGCTGCTGCTGCTTGCCGCCAGCGCGGCGGCGCAGCCGCTCGCCGACCCGACGCTGCCGCCGAACGCGCCGTCAGCGGCTGAAAGGCCAACCCCAGCCAGTGCGCTGCAACTGCAGTTCACGAGGCGCGGGCCGGGCGAAACGATGAGTGCGCTGCTGGCCGGGCGCTGGCTGCGCGCCGGCGAGTCCTTCGAACTGAACGGCACGACGTTCCGCGTCGAGCGCGTGACCGCAACGTCGGTCTGGCTCGCGCGCAGCGGCGAGCGCGAACTGCTCGAAATGGCACCGCAGGCGGCACAGGCCGTGCGTTGCCGCGATCAGAAAAATCAAGGGAGCTGCCAATGAATCCGCTGGGTCATCATGGCGCCGCAAGCGGGCAGGCGCGCCGCGCCGCGCATCGCTCGAGCAGACTTGCCGCGCGGGTCGCGTTGGCCGCCGTACTGGCCGCGATCGCCACCGGCTGCGCCACGCAGCGCGCACCGGGCAGCC
>JBFGOX010000146.1:0-6688 GCA_041565015.1 Burkholderiaceae bacterium | reverse complement strand
GCGTCGGTTAGCCCGCCGTTGGACTGCATGAACAGCAGCCGCGTGTCCGGCAGCTGCCCGGCGACCTGCGCGACGTAGCGACGCAGGATCGGCGACAGGTAGGCATCGACGACCGTGGTGTCACCGCGCGCCACCAGCTTCATCATCGGGCTGACTTCGTGCGACACCGACACCTGTGGAAAACCGATGTCGCGCGCGATGGCCGCCAGTTGCGCCTCGTGCTGCGGGTAGCGGTAGCCGTGCATCAGCACGATCGCCACCGAGCGCAGGCCGGCGGCGAACGCCGCTTCCAGCTCCTGGCGCGCCTGCGCTTCGTCCAGCGGTTGCACGATGTCGCCGTGCGCACCGATGCGCTCGCGCGCTTCGATCACCCGCGTGTAGAGAAGTTCGGGCAGGACGATCTGGCGATCGAAGATGCGCGGCCGGTTCTGGTAGGCGATGCGCAGCGCATCGTGGAAGCCCTGCGTGATCACGAGCAGCGTCGGCTCGCCCTTGCGCTCAAGCAAGGCGTTGGTCGCCACCGTCGTGCCCATTTTCACCGCGTCGATCGCGTCGACGGGTATCGACGCCTTGCCGGCAACGCGCAGAAAATGGCGAATGCCGGCGATCGCGGCGTCGTCATACTGCTCCGGGTTCTCCGACAGCAGCTTGTGCGTTTCGATCGAGCCGTCCGGCCGCCTGGCGACGACATCGGTGAAGGTGCCGCCACGGTCGATCCAGAATTGCCACTGGCCAACGGCCATACGGGACTCCAGCAGAAATGATTCGGTCAGGCGACGACAGGCAGCGTCGTCACCCGGTAGTCGTGAACGATGCGTTGCTGCCGGGCGGCATCGACGAGCGCGACTCGGAACTGCGGCGTCGGCCGGATCGCCGTGCCGTCCGCCTTCGGCAGCACGGGCAGCGTGCCGCAATACAACACCAGTCCGTCTTCGACCGGGTGCTGGCCGCCGAACAAGGCCACAAGGTCCATCAGCGGCCGGATTGCCGCCACCCGCCCTTCCTGGTAGCTGACCCAGCGTCCATCCTCGAAGACCTCGGAATGCAGCGCGATCTCGTCCGCGCCGGCGGCGACCTCGTCCCAGCGCCAGGCTCGGGTCGCGATCGGCTTGGCGCACATCTGCTTGGAAACCGCCACTGAATAGGCCTCTACGCGCCGATCGGTGTGGTCGGAGCCGACCGTCAACCACCACTGGCCACCGGCACGAACGAGCACGGGTTCCGCCTCGCCGGAGCTCTTGTCACCCAGCACCTCGATCTCCGCCGCCTGGGTAAGCATCTGCTGCGCCACCCGATAGAAGAGCGGCACCGCCGAAGGTCGCGTCACGCCCAGGTGGACCAACTCGTCGATGTGCCGTTCGATCGCCGCCACGTCGCGGCCCGTCCAGCCGGCGATGACCAGGCGCGAGACTTCAACGTCGACCGCTGCGCCATCATCGGTCTCGAAGCGAAGCCGTGTCATTGCATGAACACTCCAGGAAGCCACAGCGCGAGTTCAGGAAACAACGCCAGCAGCAGCAGCAGGACGAAGAGCGCGACGACGAACGGCGCCGCACCGACCATCACGTCGTTCATCGACCCGCTCCGGCGCAGATTCTGCACGACGAACAGATTGAGTCCCACCGGTGGCGTGATCAGCGCCGTCTCGATCAGCACGATGATGACGATGCCGAACCAGATCATGTCGAAGCCCAGCGCTTCCATCACCGGTGCGATCACTGGGATGGTCGTGATCATCATCGAAAGCGTTTCCATGAAACAGCCGAGGATCACGTAAAAGACGATCACCGCCAGCAGCATTTCCCACTTCGACAGTCCGAGTCCCTGGATCACGTCGGTCAGCTTCGTCGTCAGCCCGACCGCCGACATCACGAAGTTCAGGAAATATGCGGCGACGATGATCAGCATGATCATGCCGGTCGATCGCATCGTGCCAAGCAGCGCCGATTTCAGCATTGCCAGGTCGAGGGCCTTGTTCCAGTAGGCGAGCCCAAGGCCGGCGATCACGCCCAGCGATGCCGCCTCGGTCGGCGTGGCGATGCCCGCGTAAATGGAGCCGACCACGACCAGGAACACGCCCATCGGCGGCAGCAGATGCACCAGGCTGGCGATGCAGGCTGCCAGTGTCGCGGTCATCCGCTGCCCGCCCCAGGCTGGCCGCCAGAAGCAGGCGACGGCGATGATCGTCATGAAGGTCAGCGACAACAGAGCGCCGGGAATGATGCCGGCCAGATAGAGCCTGGGCACCGACGTGTTGGTCAGCACCGCGTAGATGATCATGTTGATCGACGGCGGAATCAGGATGCCGAGCGTGCCGCCGGCGGCCAGCGTGCCGAGGAAAAGCCGCTCGCTGTAACCGTAGCGTTGCGCCTGCGGCAGGGCGACCGTGCCGACGGTCGCGGCGGTGGCGACGCTCGAACCCGATGTGGCGGCGAACAGGCCGCAGGCGGCGATGTTCGAGTGCATCAGTCCGCCCGGCAGCCACGACAGCCACTTGTCCAGCGCCCCATACATGCGCTCGGCCACGCCCGAGCGCAGCAGCAGTTCTCCGAGCAGGATGAACAACGGCAATGCAACCAGCAGGAATTCGTTGCTCGAGCCCCAGGCGATCTCGCCCGCGGCCCTGGACAGCGGCAGGAAGCCGAAGACCTTGTCGAGGATCAACCCAAGCACGCCAATCGACGCCGCCACGGGGATGGCGAGCATCAGCATCGCGAGCAGCGTCAGCAGCGCGGTCGGAATCATGGCGAGTCCGGGTTCTTCCTTGACTGCCGGGCGTGCGCCAGTTCATCGGCGGCTTCGTCGATCACCGAGCGCGCGCCGAGCAACCGGTGCACGCCCTCGAGGTCCCTCGCCAGCAGCAGGCTGATTCCGCGCGACAGCAGCAGGGCACCGCAGACGAGCAGCCAGGCATAGCCGAGCCACCACAGCCCTTGCGGAATCCACAACGGAACGCCGAGCGCCGAATTGGAGCGCGCCGCCAGCACCCACGAATGGGCAAAGACGCCCCAGCCGTACCACGCGGTCACGCCGACGAACACCAGCAAGGCGAGGATCGCGGCGATGTCGCACACCGCGGCGACCCCGCGCGGCAGGTGCTGATACAGGACGTCGATACGGACGTTGCCGCGGTTCAGAAGGACGAAGGCGAAGGCCCAAGCCGAACCGATGGCCAGCGCATAGCCGGACAGCTCATCGGCGCCACCCAACGTGAAGTTGAAGAGCTTGCGCGTCGTGACGTCGAACGAAACGACCAACGCCGACGCAAAGATCAGCACGCCGCCGGCAATGGCTGCCGCCGCCGAGCCACGATCGGCGACGCGCAGCGCAACGTCAAGCAAACGATGCATGCCCCTCCCTCGCCTTGCTGCCCGGTCGGCCCGACGCGGCCGGCCGGCACCGCAGACGCGCGGCCCGCAGCACGACGGCCGGCTGACGCTGAGGTTGCACTCGAATTGCGCGCGTCGCTGCGGGAACGGCGCGGCGGCATGGCTTCGCCGCCGCAATGACGGCTGAGTCTATTTCTTCGCCGTCACGCCGACGACCTTGCCGACCGTGTTGTTGAAGTCCGCCACACAGGCCGCCGAGCAGCGGCTGGTCCACTGCGGCAGCGTCACCTCGTTGATCACCTTCCGCAGCAGGTCGCGGTCGGCCTGGCTCGGCTGCACCAGCGTCATCTTGCCTTTCTGGCCGATCGTGCACTTGTCGGTACCGGCGTTGCACTCGTAGCCCTGGTCGGTGAAATGCGCCGCGGCGTCCCAGACATCCTTTTCGAGCTGCTTGATCTCGGTATTGATGAAGTTGCGCAGCGCCGGCGACCACGACTGCCACGTCTTCAGGTTGACCGCATACATGATCTGGTTCCACTGCAACGGCAGAACCAGCAGATGGGTGGTCACCTCATGCCACTTGGCGAGGTTGCCGGAGATGCTGCCGGTGATCGCGCAGTCGACCGTGCGATTCTGCAGTGCCGGCACGACGTCGCCGAAGCCCATCGTCACCGGCGCGCCGCCGAGCGCGGCGATAAGTTCCGACTGCGAACGGCCGCCGACGCGCACTTTCTTGCCCCTGACGTCGGCCAGCCCCTTGATCTCGCCGTTGCAGAACAGCACCTGTCCGGGATAAGTGCCGACGCCGAGCAGTTCGACGCCGAATTTCTCCCGGTACAGCTTCTCATAGACGGGTTTCGCCGCGTCGGTCACCCGGCGCGCGGTGGCCACGTCCGGCAACAGGCCGGCCATGTCGACCATCTCGTTGGCCGGATCGTCCGCTGCCAGGTACGAAATGACGGTGGCGCCGATTTCGATCACGCCCTGTCCCATCAGACGCAGCACCTCCGGCCCTTTCATGCCCATCTCGCTGAAGGCCTTGATCTCGGCGGTGACCGCGCCGTTGGACTTCTCGGGCAACCGCTTGGTCCAGAAAGGAACTTCGAAATCCTTGTACTGCGGCAGGTTCGGGAACGTGCCGACGACGCGCAGGTGCGTCTTCGGCAGCGCTTGCGCGGCCACACCGCCGGCGATGACGAGGGCCGAGGCCGCGATCAGGCAGCGGAGCATGTGCTTCATGGTTGCCTCCATTGATGGGATGAAACGGCGCTTCGACGCGCTGCCGTGCGCGTCAGAACGCCGCGAGTTGGTCGTTGAGCAGGTCGGTCACCAGCATCGAACCGGGCTTGTGCGTGATGCAGAACTCCGGTCGTACTGCCATGACCGCAGCCTGCGGCGTGACGCCGCAGGCCCAGAACACGGGCACTTCACCGTCACCGATGTCCGGCACGTCGCCGAAGTCCGGTCGAGTCAGGTCACGGATGCCGATTGTTTCGGGCGCGCCGATGTGCACCGGAGCGCCGTGCACGTTCGGGAAGCGTGACGTCACCTGCACCGCGCGGATCACGTCGGCCGGCCGGAACGGCCGCATTGAAACGACCAGCGGTCCGCTGAAGCGTCCCGCCGCGGCGGTCGCGATGCTGGTCTTGTACATGGCCACGTTCTCGCCGCGGCTGACATGGCGCAGCGGCACGCCTGCCGCAAGCAGGGCCCATTCGAACGAAAAAGAGCAGCCGATCACAAAGCTGACCAGATCGTCGCGCCACAAGGCGCCGATATCGGCCGGCTCATCGACGAGCTCGCCGTGACGCCAGAGGCGGTATCGCGGCAGGTCAGTGCGTATGTCGAGGTCATCGCCAAGCGCCGGCAGGAATGGGTCTCCGGGCTCGCCGACAGCAAGCAGCGGACAGGGCTTCGGGTTGCGCTGGCAAAAGAGCAGGAAGTCGAAGGCCAGGTCGCGCGGCAGGATCACGAGATTGCCCTGCACGTACGCCGGCGCCATTCCTGCGGTGTGGCCTGTCAATCGACCGGCACGGGCGGCGGCGCGTACCTCGCGACCGGACTTCAGCGAAGCACCCGAAGACAGCACGGCATTTTCCGAAGCATTCATGGCAGGGCCAGACTGTGCGACGCGACCGACGCCGCGTCAATCAACTTTTTCTTGTGACTGCTGATAAGCGCGCCGACGGCCGCCGGACAGTCGCGTCCGGTCCTGCGCTTGCGGCGCCCGTGCGCCGGCCTTCGGTTAGGAACTCCTCCGCCGCCGCCTCGGACAGCGCAATGAACTCGTCGAGAACCAATGAGCCCGGCTCGGCGCGCTGGCTCGCATACACGGGCAGCATCGGCAGCGGCGGCTCGACGTCGAGCAGGACCAGATCGCCCTGCTTGACCTCCCGCTGGACGACCGCGGCCG
Source organism: Burkholderiaceae bacterium (assembly GCA_041565015.1). Lineage (GTDB taxonomy): Bacteria > Pseudomonadota > Gammaproteobacteria > Burkholderiales > Burkholderiaceae_F > JADJWR01. The sequence continues at coordinate 946 of JBFGOX010000146.1, read as the reverse complement.
GAAGCGGCGCGATGCCGAAGCCCGTCTTGGCCAGCTCGATCATCGCCGCCAGCGACGAGAAGCAATTGATGCGCAAGGCCGCGCGCAACTCGGCGCTTTCCGTCGCCGACTGCAGGATGCTTCGGTAGACAGTCGATTCGCGGTGGAAGCTGATGATCGGCAGCCGCGCGATGTCGGCAAAGCGCAGCGTGCCCGGGGCAAGCGGCAGGCTTGGCGAGCCCACCCATCGCATCGCCAGACGAGCAATCGGGCGGTTCTCGATGAATCCTTCGCTGATCGACTCCGTCGTGAAAGCGACATCGAGGCGGCCGCGCAGCAGCTCATCGCGCAGCCGCGGCGTGATGTCCGAATTCAGTTCCACCGTGATGTTCGGATGCCGGCGGGAAAACCGCGAGAGCAGCACGGGCAGCCAGGTGTGTACGACCGTCTCCATCACGCCGATGCGCAATGTGCCCGTCAGCAGGCTTTGCTGCCCGGCTGCCTCCCGCATGCGCGCCTGCAGATCCAGCATCTTCTCCGCCAGCGGCAACAGTTCGGTGCCCTGAAGCGTCAACGTGACCGAGCGGCGGTCGCGTTCGAACAGCCGCGCGCCCAGTTGCTGCTCCAGCGTCGCGATCCGACTGGAGATCCCGGCCTGCGTCGTCGACAGTTTCTCGGCGGCTGCCTTGAAGCTGCGCAGCCGCGCCACCCAGACGAAGGCTTCGAGGAAACGAAGGTTCATAGGACCCTGTCTGCACGCGCCGGAACTCGACGCGCTGGCTTCGTCATGAATCGATTGGCGCCGTCGATCCGCCACCTGGTCGATCGGTGCCACATGTCAAAGCGACGTCGCCGCGCGCGCCGCCTGGTCGTACAGGCCCGACAAAAAGCGCAGGAACGACGCCAGTTCGCCAAGGCGGGCATTTTCGGCTCCGTCCTTGGTCAGCGCGGCGACCAGGCAGGCCTC
>JBFGOX010000145.1:0-6739 GCA_041565015.1 Burkholderiaceae bacterium | reverse complement strand
GCCGCCGGAAGGTCGCGACCTCGGCGGCCAGCGCTTCGGCGGCCGCCTCGCCGGACAGCGCGCGGACGATCAAGCGCGCCACCGCACCCATGTGCTCGGCGGTGAATCCCCAGCGGACGAGCTCGGGCGTGCCGACCCGCAGCCCGTTCATGTCGCCTTCGACCGGCGCCACCGGCAGGCCGATGCCGCTCGTCAGGATGTTCGCCCTGCGCAGTCGTTTGGCCATGGCCTGTCCGCCACCGAAGCGCGCCGCTTCGAGCGCGAACTGGTGCGAGGTGGTCGCACCACGCCCGGCAGCGAACACCGGCAGCCCCTCGTCAGCGAGCGCCTGCGCCAGTGCGCGCGCCGCCTTGACCATCGCCGCGGCGTAGGCGCGGCCGTGCACCTTCCAGTCGAGCAGCGACACGGCCAGCGACGCGGCCTTGGCGGCATCGAAGTTGGCGGTGAGTCCCGGAAAGGCGATCGCATCGAGCCGCTGCGCGAGATCGGCCTCGTTGGTCAGCACGAGTCCCGACGGCGGGCCGCCGAGGCTCTTGTAGGTGCTCATCGTCAGCAGGTGCGCGCCTTCGGCGAGCGGATTGGGCCAGGCGCCGCCTGCGATCAACCCGGCCAGGTGCGCGCCGTCGAACAACACCCGGGCGCCGACCTCGTCGGCGATGGCGCGCAGTTCGCGCACCGGATGCGCGAACAGGTTCAGGCTGCCGCCGATGGTAATCAGCTTCGGCCGCAGTCGTTTCGCCTGCGCACGCAGCGCGTCGGTATCGACTGTGTAGTTCGCCGCGTCGACCGGCGCGGCGTGGATGCGCAGGCCGAACAGCCCCGCCGCGCCTGCCGCATGGTGCGTGACATGCCCGCCGATCGACGCCGGCGGCGCGATGATCGCGTCGCCCGGCGCGCAGGTCGCCATGAACGCGTACAGATTGGCCATCGAGCCGGCCGCGACGCGGATCTCGGCGTGCTTCGCGCCAAAGACTTCTGCCGCCAGTTCGGCGGCGATCACTACGATGCGCTCGACCGCCTCCAGCCCCATCTCGTACTTGTCGCCGGGATAGCCGAGCGACGGCCGTGAACCGAGTCCCGCGGCGAGCAGCCGCTCGGCGCGCGGGTTCATCGCGTTGCCGGCCGGATTCAGGTTGATGCAATCGTGCTCGTGGATCGTGCGGTTGGCCTGCACGAGGCGATCGATCTCGGCGTCGAGCGCATCGACATCGCCTTGCGCGGCCTGGGCGGCGATCGACTGCACGAGGTCCTCGCTGATGGTCGGCACCCACGGGCGGCGGCTCAGGGCGGGCATCGGTTCGTCCCGTCGATCAGCGCGGCAGCGGGTCGATGCGCAGCAGGTCAAGCGCGAACGGGCCGCTGCCGCGCCGATGGTCGTCCTTGGTGATCATCACGCCGATGCCGACGATGTCGGCGAATTCGATCGGCGGCGCGTTCGGCACCGCGCGGCCGCGAAAGCTCGCCTCGAACTGAGGCCAGCGCAGCGCGCTGCGCGTCGCTTCGCCGGCGCGCGTTTCGAACACTGCGAAATGGCTGAATGCGTGCTCGGCGCCGGTGGCCGGATCGCGCGTGTAGACGCGCAGCCTGAAACGGTTGCCGTCGCCGCGCGCGTGCACGACGAAGCCCGCTGCCGCGCCGTCGTAGTCGGCAGGCTCGAATGATCGGCGCGCGGAGGCGAAGCCGCCGTTGTTGGCCAGGCTGATTTCGCCGGCGAAGCGCAGCGCATCGCCGTCGCGGCGTAGGGTCGCTGTCGACACGCCGCCCATGACGCCGTCGCTGACGACGCGCCAGGCCCTCGGCTCAGCGGTGAGATCGATGCGCGGTTCGGTGGTCACGGGTTTCTCCGCGCGGTCACCGCGCGATCGCTAGCCGCCGCATGCGGCGGCGCAGCCGGGGCCGCTGCGGGGGACCAGCTTGTGCACCGGCGCAGCTCGATCACCAGCCAGACGCTGGCGACGAGCAGCGCGACCAGCCCCGCCTGCATCAGCAGCGTCGAGCCGGCGACGAAGAAGCCCGCATACAGCGTTGCCGTTGCGACCGTGGCCAGCGCCAGCAAGGCGCGGTTGCGATGCCGCCGGAACGCCGCCACCTGCGCCAGCCAGGCGACGGCAACCAGGATCAGCACGGCGATCAGCGTATAGCCTTCATACGGCGCGAGCGCGCCGAACCCGAACGCGGCGCCGATCAGCGCCAGCTTCGGAAAGCACACGGGACAGGCGGCCGCTGCGATCAGCGCGCCGACCGTGCCCGCCTTTTCGAGCCGCGACGAAGCGGCAGCGGGAGGGACAGGATCCTGCGGCATCGACTTGACTCCGTCCTCGGGAACAGAGTCTAACGTTCGGGCATCGAACAGATGTTTGCGGCCGGCGGCCGCGTCGATGTCATGTTGACCCGATCCAAACCCGAAGCCTCGACAGCGGCGTACGCTGGCGGGCCTGACGATGATCCCACTGCCATGAACGCGCCTGAAGCGACGCTGGTTGCCGAACGAATGACGCTGCCCGTGCACGGCATGAGCTGCGCATCCTGCGTCGCCCACGTGGAAAAGGCGCTGGCCGCGGTGCCGGGCGTGGCCAGTGTCGCGGTGAACCTGGCCACCGAATCGGCCACCGTGCAGGGCGCGTCGCTCGACGCCGGGACTCTGCGCCGGGCGGTCGACGAGGCCGGCTACGCAGTGCCAGCGGAGACCGTGCAGCTCAGCATCGAAGGCATGACCTGCGCCAGCTGCGTGGCGCGCGTCGAGAAGGCACTGCAGCAGGTGCCGGGCGCGCTGAAGGCGAGCGTGAATCTGGCCAGCGAATCGGCGCGCATCGAGTTCATCCCCGAGTTGGCCACGCCGCGGCTGCTGGTCGATGCCGTCGAGCAGGCCGGCTACAGCGCGCGGCGCGAGGAATCGGCGGCACCGGCCGCCGCGCAGAAGGATCCGACCGCCGCGCTGAAGCGCGACGTGTTGCTGGCGATCGTGCTCGCCGCGCCGCTGGTCGTGCCGATGGCGCTGTCGCTGTTTGGTGTTTCGTTCGTGCTGCCCGCGTGGTTGCAATGGCTGCTTGCCACGCCGGTGCAGTTCTGGTGCGCGCGGCGTTTCTACGTCGCCGCCGCCAAGGCGGTGCGCGCCGGCACCGGCAACATGGACCTGCTGGTGTCGATTGGCACCCTGGCCGCCTACTTCCTGTCGATCTACCTGTGGCTCGCCGAGGGCCACGGCGCGCACCTGTACTTCGAGGCCGCCGCGGTGGTCATCGCGCTGGTGCTGCTCGGCCGCTGGCTCGAAGCGCGCGCCAAGCGGCAGACGTCGGAGGCGATCCGCCTGCTCGGCCAGCTGCGGCCGGCCAGTGCGCGCGTGCTGCGCGACGGCCGCGAAACGGTGACGCCGATCGACGACGTGCAGCACGGCGACGTGGTGGTCGCGCTGCCCGGCGAACGTATCGCCGTGGACGGCGTGATCCGCAACGGCCACACCTCGGTCGACGAGTCGATGCTGACCGGCGAAAGCCTGCCGGTGGACAAGCATCCGGGCGACCGGGTCGCCACCGGAGCGATGAATGCCACCGGCCGCATCGAGATCGAGACCGCTGCCATCGGCGGCGAGACGATGCTGGCGAAAATCATTCGCCTGGTCGAGGATGCGCAGGCCGCCAAGGCGCCGATCCAGCGGCTGGTCGATCGCATCGCCGCGGTGTTCGTGCCGATCGTGCTGGCCATTGCCGCCGTCACCGTGATCGGCTGGCTCATTGCCGCCGCGCCGCTCGACGTGGCAGTGATCAACGCGGTCAGCGTCTTGGTGATCGCCTGCCCCTGCGCGCTGGGCCTGGCCACGCCCACCGCGATCATTGCCGGCACGGGAGTGGCGGCTCAGCACGGCATCCTGATCAAGGACGCCGAGGCGCTGGAGATCGCGCGCGCCGTCTCCGTGGTCGCCTTCGACAAGACCGGCACGCTGACCGAGGGCAAGCCGAAGGTGGTCGCCGTCGACGGCAGCGCCGAATGCGGCGACACCGAAGTGCTGCAGCTTGCCGCGGCGATCAACGCCGGCTCGACGCACCCGCTGGCCGAAGCCGTGCTTGCCGCCGCTGCCGAGAGAGCACCGCCTGCACCGGTGGCCGCGCGGCATCAGGTCATAGCCGGCCGCGGCGCCAGCGCACGCGTGCAGCGAAACGGCCGCGAAGCCGAAATCCTGCTCGGCAGCCGACGCTGGATCGACCAACTCGGCGCCGACATATCCGCGCTCGGCGCGAAAGCGTCCGAACACGAACGCGCCGGCCGCACGGTCTCGTGGCTGGCGACCCGCGATGGCGAACGGGTGGCGGCACTCGGGCTGATCGCCTTCGCCGATACGCCGCGTGCCGGTGCGCGCGATGCGATCGAGCAGTTGCGGCGACTCGGCATCGACACGACGATGATCTCGGGCGACAACGAAGGCGCCGCGGCGGCAATCGCGCAATCGCTCGGGCTCGCGCACTTCGAGGCCAACGTGCTGCCGCAGGACAAGGCCGCGCGCGTGGCAAAGCTGAAGGAAGGCGGCAGGCTGGTGGCGATGGTCGGCGACGGCATCAACGATGCGCCGGCGCTCGCCGCCGCCGACCTCGGCATCGCGATGGGCTCGGGCACCGACGTGGCGATGCATGCGGCTGGCGTGACGCTGATGCGCAGCGATCCGCAACTGGTCGCGGTGGCAATCGAACTGTCACGCGCCACCGTGCGCAAGATCCGGCAAAACCTGTTCTGGGCCTTCATCTACAACGTGATCGGCATTCCGCTGGCGGCCGCGGGATTCCTGTCGCCGATCTTCGCCGGCGCGGCGATGGCGTTTTCCAGCGTCAGCGTGGTCACCAATGCGCTGCTGCTGAAGCGTTACCGCCTGACCGGCGATTCGACCGGAAGGCACTGAACCGCGCCGCACGGCGCGGGGATCGCTTCAGTGCGGCGTTGTGGCGTATCGGCCGCGAATGCGTTTGTCGATGTGCGGGCCGGTGCTTGGCCGGCAGCGGTGCGGCAACCGCGCTGCTCGCAGTGGCGGGCGAGCCGGCCGCAGCGTAATTCTCTAGACTCCGTCGGCAGGACACGATGCTCCGCAATGCACGACATCGCCCCTAGATCGTCACGATGCTTCAGGATCTGCGCCGGCGCGATCGCCGCGCTGCTGCTGGCCGCGTCGGCATCGGCGCAGGATGCCGCCGCGGCCTATCCGTCGAAGCCGATTCATATCGTCGTCGGCTTCGCCCCGGGCGGGCCTACGGACCTGCTGGCGCGCGAGATCGGCCAGGGACTGCATCAGGCGTGGGGCCAACCGGTGATTGTCGAGAACAAGCCGGGCGCCGGCTCGCGCATCGCGTTCGAGCACGTGGCGCGCGCCGATGCCGATGGCTACACGCTGCTGCTGGGCGCACTGCAGACTGCGACGAACATGGCGATCCACCGGCGCCTGAAATACGACACGCTGCGTGATTTCGCGCCGGTGACTCAACTGACTTCGGCCGTTCTTGCGCTGGCCGTCGCGCCATCGCTCCCGGTGCACACGGTCGCCGAACTGGTCGCGCTGGCCCGGGCCAAACCCGGCGCGCTCAATTACGCGACGTTCGGCGTCGCTTCATCGGCGCACTTTGCCGGCGTGTTGCTCGAACAACAGGCCGGCATCCGGATGACGCACGTGCCGTACAACGGTGCGTCGCACGCGCAAACGGCGATAGTCGGCGGGCAGGTCGACCTGGGCTTCATGTCGGCGATGTCGGCGATGCCGTTGCTGCGAGCGGGAAAGCTCAGGGCGCTGGCGGTGACCTCGGCGAAACGGCTGCCGCATCTGCCTGATGTGCCGACGATGGCCGAGGCCGGATTCCCCGAGTTCGAGGTCAGTTCGTGGCAAGGCCTGCTGGCGCCGGCGAACACGCCGCCGCCGATCATCGCCAAGCTGCACCGCGAGATCGTCCGCATCCTGGCCCGACCGGAAGTGCAAGAGCGGCTGGCTGCCGTGGCGGCCGAACCGGTGGGCAGTTCCCCGCAGGAGTTTCGCGCCTACATCCGCGCGCAGATCGACAAGTGGACGGCGGTGGCCGAGCGTGCCGGCATGGTGCTCGAATGACACGCTCGGCATGGCCCGGCCGGCGGCCGGGGGCGGCCTAGACATGCCACGCCGCGCGCCGCGCCGCTTCAGGCTGCTGCTGATGAGCGTCGGCAGTCTCGTCGGCACCGGGCTTCTCGAAGCGCTCGAGGCGCTCGGCCGCGATCGGTTCGAGCTGATCGGCATGAATTCCGAGGCCGGCGCCGCCAACAATTTCCGCATGGATACCTGCTACCTGTCGCCATTGGCCGCGGCGCGCGACGAACTGCTCGCGCTGCTCGGCGAACTGGTTGACCGTCACGATCCGGACCTGATCGTGCCGACGCGCGACGACGACGTCGTGGCGCTGGCGCACTGGGCGAGCGGCAGGCAGGGCGCGCGGGCGCTGGTCGGCAGCGTGGCCATCGCCGAGGCGATCCGCGACAAGTGGTCGAGCTACCGGTGGGCGACCGACCACGGCTTGCCGTTCGCGCGCAGCGCCATTGACGCGTCCGGGATCGAGCAGCTCAGGCAACGGGTCGGCTACCCGCTGGTGGCAAAACCGCGTCAGGGCTTCGGCTCGCATGGCGTGCGCCTGCTGCTGTCGGACGAGCATGTCGCCGCCACGCTCGCTGCGGGCGACCAGATCGTCCAGGAGCCGATCGACCCGGCGCCAATGCTGACGCCGGAGTCGCTGAAGCGCGG
>JBFGOX010000144.1:0-6761 GCA_041565015.1 Burkholderiaceae bacterium | reverse complement strand
GCCCGACGTTCAGGATTTTGCGCGCAACCTGCGCGCGACGGCGGCGGCGAACGTGATCAATGTGTCGCGTTCGAGCCCGCGGCCGGAGAACCACAGCACCACGCCGTCGTCCTCGGCGAGCAACTGAAAATCGCGGCCGCCGCGCGAGCGCAGCGTCGCGGCCGACCGCCAGGGTCCGGTCGCCGGCGCGACCTCCGCGCCGCTGGCGCGCGACTCCTCGAGGAAGACCTCGACGAACTTCGCCGTGCCGCGGTGATTGCCGTCGGCGCGCAGCGATTGATGCGTCGACAGCACCAGCCAGACCTCGCGCGGCGCGGGCTGGCCGGCGATCGGCCAGTAACAGGTCGAGGCGCGGCCGGCACTCATGTCCGGAATGCGTGCCTGCGGGGTTGCGGTGACGTCCGGCAGTTCCGGTGCCGGCTGCGGGCCGAGGCGGGCGCACAGATCGAAGCCCATCGTCGCGGCGAGCGGATGTCCGCCGCCGCGGACGAACTGCAGGCCGAAGTACAGCAGCAGCACGCCGACGACCACGATGCCGACGCCGGCAGGCCGGAAGCCGCCGCCCTGGCGACCTGCACGCGCGGTCCGCATGATGCTGGTTCCTTCGGCGTTCATCACGTCGCGGGTACGAACGCAGTTCGGCCAGGCACAGGGCTCAGCGCAATGTGACGCCCGTTCGCACGCGTCCGGCACGCTCGTGCCATGCGGTCAGCTGGACCTCGGTGCCGGCGGGCGCGCGCACGATCCAGTCGACATGCGCGCGATCCGCGGTCGGTTTCTTGTTCGGCCAGAAGCTGATGCCGGTGTGCAGGTAAGCCCAGCCTTCGAGTTCGCCGAGCGACTCGCGCGGCTTGCCCTCGATCAGCATCGCGCCCGCGGGCAGCGCGATTTCGGCCAGCACGCCGCGCAGCAGCTTGTGCGCGACGGCCACCTTGGTCACGTAGGTCGGCAGCCAGCCGGTGTTCTGCACCACCAGCCGCACGCGCCAGGTGTCGGCGCCCAGTGCGGTGACCGTCGTCTCGCGCATCTCGAGCAGCGGCGAGATCAGCGCCTGCCACAGCAGCCACTGAGGAAAACGTGCGACTTCCGCTTCCAGCCGGTGCGGCGGTGGATTGTTGAATCCCTTGGTCTTGTTCCAGCCGCCGAGTTCGACGCGCCCGAGCTGCGGATGGTCGAACGGCCGCCAGTCGATATGGCCGCGGCCGTCGAGTTCGCGGTCGCTCCAGTGCAGCATCTTCAGGTCGTCCTCGACCGGATGGTCGCGGAACCAGTGGATCCACTCCTTGTTGTCGATACCGGCTTCCTTCTTCGGGTTCCAGATCTCCACCGTCCACATGAACATGCCGAGGTGCTCGTAGATCCAGTCGAAGGTGCCACTGATGTGCTCCTCCGGGTGATAGCGGAACTCGTGCCAGACCGAGATCGCCGGATAACCGGTCAGTTCCTCGCCTTTCTTGCCGACCGTCTTGTAGACCCACAGGTCCTCGGCGGCCATCTTCTCGTCGGGCCGGTCGCCGTACGGTCGCAGCAGCACGCCCGAGAACGTGTGAAAGGTGGTGGCGCCGCAGATGTTCGGGTGCTTGACGATGAAGTCGACCACCGCACGGACTTCCGGCTCCGAGGTCGGATACGCGCCCGCGCCGAGCTGCTCGTGCTCCTGCCGCCAGCCGGCCGGGAAGTTGCGGTTCAGGTCGAGCCCCTGCGCGTGGCCGGTGGGCCCGGCGAGCCGGATCGACACGCCGTCATAGTTCTCGATGCGGCCTTCGATCATCACGCGGAAATACTCGCCGCCGGGCGGATCGGTCGGTTCGCGCCGCACCAGCAGGCGCGGTTCCTGCGGATGCCGCTTCCACGGACCGTTCGGATCGCTGATGCGCATCTGCAGGATGTTGCCGTCGCCGTCGACATCCTCGGCGACCAGGCCTTCGACCGGCTCCTCGTCGTACGGATATCGCCGCGTCGAGGAGCGGACGTATTTCGGCTTGTCGGCCATCGCCCACTCGGCGCCGTCGGGGTTGATGCGCGGGCAGATGTAGATCGTGCGCGTGGCGAGGCAGCGGGCGACGTCGGGATTGCCGTCCCGATTGGCCAGCAGCCAGTCGACGAAGTACAGGCAGGCGGTGCAGGCGGCCAGCTCGGCCGAGTGGATGCTGCCGTCGACCCAGAACGCCGGCTTGTCGGCGGCCGCACCGGTGCGGGTGTCGGTGACCGTGACCAGCGCGATGTCGCGGCCTTCGAAGCTGCGGCCGATCGTCTCCACCGCGACAAAGCGCGGGTGCTCGTCCGCCAGCGCCCGCAACAGCTGCATCAGTTCGTCGTGGCGATAGAAACGCGAGTGATCGATCGTCGGCATTGGCGTCATCCCGGAGACGCTGCGGATGATACGGGTCGCACTGTGCGGCCGGCGGTCAAGGTCCCGCGGCAGCTCAACCGAGGGCGGTGAGCCATGCGGGCGTCAGCAGTCCGGCGCCGTCGGGCACGCTCGCTTCGGCGTAGCCGTCGAAGACCGCCCGTGCGCCGGTGAAGTCGTCCGCCCGCGTGTACAGACTGCGCACGATAACGGTGGCGATGCCGGCGCCGAGCGCCGCACGCAGGCCGTTGGCGGAGTCTTCGACCGCGACGCAGTGCGCAGCGGCAAGCCGCAACTGCCGCAGCGCGAGCACATAGGCCTCGGGATCGGGCTTCTTGCGCCGCACGTCCTCGCCGCAGACGACCGCCTCGAACCGCTGCACTGAATCGGCACCCAGCGTGGAACGCAGCAGCACGTCGAGGTTGGCGCGGCTGGTCGTGGTCGCGATCGCCTGTCGCACGCGGGCGGCGGCGAGCGCGTCGAGCATCGCCTTCAGGCCAGGCCGCAGCTGCAGCTCGCCGGCTTCGACGATCGCGGCGTAGTGCACGTTCTTACGCGCGTGCAGTTCGGCGATCTGCCGTTGCGCGTCGCCCGCGGCCAACCACTGCGGAGCGAAGCGCTGCGCGTAGTGCGTGATGCGCTCGCGGCCGCCGGTGACGGCGAGCAGTTCGCCGTACAGGCGTTGGTCCCAGTGCCACGCCAGGCCGGCCTCGGCAAAGGCGCGGTTGAAGGCGACGCGGTGCCCGTCGCGTTCGGTCTCGGCCAGCGTGCCGTCGACGTCGAAGATGACCGCCGCGATCACGCGGTCAGCGCGGGTGCACTCAGGCGCCGCCCTTCCATTTGATCGAACAGCCGACACTGGGCAACTGTTCGGCCGGGCCGGTTCCGGTGGCGGCGATCATCTTCATCGCCTCGAACAGTTCGCGGCGGGCCCCCGGTGGCGCCGGATCGCGGCGCGACGCGTCGAGCCGGCCGCGGTACTGCAGTTCGAGCTTGGCGTTGAAGCCGAAGAAATCCGGCGTACAGACCGCGCCGTAGGCGCGTGCGATCGCCTGCGTTTCGTCGTACAGATAGGGAAACGGGAAGTCGTGCTGCCGTGCCATCTTGGCCATGTTGTCGAAGGAGTCCTCCGGGTACGCCGCCGGATCGTTGGCGCTGATCGCCACCACGCCGATACCGAGCGGCTGCAGATCGCGCGCAACGCCGATGATCCGGTCAAGCACCGCCTGCACGTATGGGCAGTGATTGCAGATGAACATCACCAGCAGGCCGTGTTCGCCGCGGCACCCGTCGCGGGTCCAGCGCTTGCCGTCGACGCCGGCCAGGGAAAAATCCGGTGCCGCTGCACCGGGCTTCAGGGGTTCGGACTGCGCAGCCATCGTCATCTCCTCGGCGGGCTCGGTCTGCAGGAAACCATAGCAGCAACGTGATGGGCGCGGCGGCGGCGCGGCGAGCGCGGCCGCCACGCCGCCGAGCTAGCTGGCGAGCACCGCGCGCGCGGCGGCAACGACGTTCTCGGCCGTCAGCCCGAATTGCGCGAACAGCTTTCCGGCCGGCGCCGACTCGCCGAAGCTCGTCACGCCGACCACCGCGCCTTCGAGGCCGACGTACTTGCGCCAGTAGTCGGGATGCGCGGCTTCGATCGCCACGCGCGGCACGCCCGGCGGAAGCACCTGCGAGCGCCAGTTGCGGTCCTGACGATCGAACAGCGACGTGCACGGCAGCGAAACGACGCGCGCGGCGACGCCGGCGGCTGCCAGTTGCCTGTGCGCCTCGAGCGCCAGCGCGACCTCCGAACCGGTGGCGATCAGCACGACCTGCGGCGATTCTTCGCTGTCGGCCAGCACGTAGCCGCCGCGCGTGATCGCTGCTTCCGCTGTCGTGTCGCGCTGGACCTGCGGGAGGTTCTGCCTCGACAGCAGCAGGGCCGTCGGGCCGTCGTGCCGTTCGACGGCGGCGCGCCAGGCGATCGCCGTCTCGACGCCGTCGCACGGGCGCCAGACGTCGAGGTTGGGAATCACGCGCAGGCTCGCCGCATGCTCGATCGGCTGGTGCGTCGGCCCGTCTTCGCCGAGCCCGATCGAATCGTGCGTCAGCACGTAGATCGCGCGTGTCTTCATCAGCGCGCTCATGCGGATGCCGGAGCGCGCATAGTCGCTGAATACCGCAAAGGTGCCGCCGTATGGAATGAAACCGCCGTGCAGCGCCACGCCGTTCATGATCGCCGCCATGCCGAACTCGCGCACGCCGTAGTGCACGTAGTTGCCGTCGGCGCTGCCGTCGATCGACGCCGAGGCTTTCACGGCAGTGAGGTTCGACCACGTCAGGTCCGCCGAACCGCCGAGCAGTTCCGGCGCCTTGGGCACCAGCATCTCGAGGGTATTCTGCGACGACTTGCGCGTGGCCGTGGCGGCCGTGTTCGCGCGCGCCGCGGCCAGCGCGGCCTCGATCGGTTGCGGCCAGTCGGCCGGCAGTTCGCCCGCCATGCGGCGGGTGAATTCGGCGGCCAGATGCGGATGCACGCGCGCGTAGGCATCGAAGCGCTGCTGCCATTCGTCGTGCGCGGCCTCGCCGGCCTGGCGCGCGTCCCATTGGCCCTTCAGTTCGTCAGGCACGTCGAACGGGTCGTAGCGCCAACCGAGCGCCGCACGCGTCGCCGCGGTCTCTTCAGTGCCGAGCGGTGCGCCATGAACCTCGTGCGTACCGGCCGCCTTCGGCGCGCCCCAGCCGATCGTCGTACGGCAGATCACCAGCGTTGGCCGCGCCGTCTCGCCGCGCGCGGTTTCGATCGCCGCCTCGATCGCCAGCGCATCGTGGCCGTCGATCGGCCCGACCACGTTCCAGCCGTAGGCGGCGAAGCGCTGCGCGGTGTCGTCGCGGAACCAACCCTTGACGTGGCCGTCGATCGAGATGCCATTGTCGTCGTAGAAAGCGACCAGCTTCGACAGTCCGAAGACGCCAGCGAGCGAACAGGCTTCGTGCGACACGCCTTCCATCAGGCAGCCGTCGCCGAGGAAGACCCAGGTACGGTGATCGACGATCGCGTGACCCGGCTGGTTGAAGCGGGCGGCGAGCAGCTTTTCGGCCAGCGCCATGCCGACCGCGTTGGCCAGGCCCTGGCCGAGCGGCCCGGTCGTCGTCTCGACGCCCGGCGTCAGGCCGACCTCGGGATGCCCCGGCGTCTTCGAGTGCAACTGGCGGAAGTTCTTCAGTTCGTCGAGCGGCAGGTCATAACCGGTCAGGTGCAGAGCCGCGTACAGCAGCATCGAGCCGTGGCCGTTGGACAGCACGAAGCGGTCGCGGTCGGCCCAGCCCGGCGCGGCCGGGTCGTGCTTCAGAAAACGGCGCCACAGCACCTCGGCGATGTCGGCCATGCCCATCGGCATGCCCGGATGACCGCTCTTGGCGGCGTTGACCGCGTCGATGGCGAGAAAGCGCAGTGCATTGGCACGCAACCGTGCCGCGCTGGCGCGGTCGGCGAAGCTTTCGGGGGCGTTCATGGTCCGTCCTCATGGCAACAGGTGTTCATGCATTCAGGCGCGCCGCTTGCGGTCCATCAGGCGCAGGATCATCGGCGTCAGGATCAGCTGCATCGCCAGGCCCATCTTGCCGCCGGGCACGACGATGTTGTTCGGCCGGCTCATCCACGAGTCGTGCAGCATCGACAGCAGGTAGGGAAAGTCGATGCCCTTCGGATTGGCGAAGCGGATGATCACCATGCTTTCGTCGGCGCTGGGGATGTCCTTGGCGATGAACGGATTCGACGTGTCCACCGTCGGCACGCGCTGGAAGTTCACATGTGTCTGCGCGAACTGCGGGCAGATGTGGTTGATGTAATCGGGCATTCGCCGCAGCATCGTGTCGACCACCGCCTCCTGCGAGTAGCCGCGCATGCTCTTGTCGCGGTGCAGTTTCTGGATCCATTCGAGATTGATGATCGGCACCACGCCGACCAGCAGATCGGTATGGCGGGCGACGTTGATATCGCCGCCGACGTAGCCGCCATGCAGTCCTTCGTAGAACAGCAGGTCGGTGTCCTGCGCGATGTCCTGCCACGGGGTGAAGGTGCCGGCCTCCTGCTTGTAGGGCTCGGCCTCGGCAGCGTCGTGCAGATACCTGCGCACGCGGCCGCTGCCGCTTTCGCCGTAGGTCCTGAAAAGCGTCTCGAGGTCGGCCAGCAGATTGGCCTCCGGGCCGAAGTGGCTGAAGTGCTTGTTGCCGGCCGCGTCGGCATCCTTCATCGCCGCGCGCATCGCCATGCGGTTGTAGCGATGGAACGAATCGCCTTCGACGACCTGCGCCTTGATCTCCTCGCGCCGGAAGATGTGCTGGAAGCTCTTCATCACCGTGGTCGTTCCGGCGCCGGACGAACCGGTGACGGCGATGATCGGGTGCTTGTTCGACATGGGCT
>JBFGOX010000143.1:0-6808 GCA_041565015.1 Burkholderiaceae bacterium | reverse complement strand
GCAGCTCGTTTTCCGACTCGACCTGAATGCCCAGATGGTCGACGCCTTTTCGGCCGCCGCGCGTGGAGATCGAAAAATTGACACGCGGATCGTCGAGCATCCACTTCGCATAGTCGTCCTTGACCACTGCCGGTTCGGTGGCGAAAAGCGAAGAGTAGAAGCGGATGCTCGATGCAAGATCGCCGACCGAGACGTGGACGTGAAAGCGTTTCATGCGTTGCTCCTTGTGCCCTTGCGGGCGTTGCGCGTTGTGCGCGAGGCGTTGGGGGAATTGCAGGCGACCGCGGGCGCGCAAACAGGCCCGCAGTCGGCCGCGCAACAGTTCTCGGTCAGGTAGGCGAGCAGCGCGTTCATGGCGTCAAAATTGGCCGCGTAAAAAACGAAGCGCCCCTCCTGCCGCGACGACACCAGCTCCGCATGCGCCAGCTCCTTCAGGTGGAAGCTCAGCGTGGCCGGCGCGATGCCGAGCTGGCCGGCGATCTCGCCGGCCGCCAGCCCGCTCGGGCCCTGCTGCACCAGCAGGCGGAACACGGTCAGGCGGGTGTCCTGGGCCAGTGCAGCGAGGGCGGTGATGGCGTCTGTCGATTTCATATTTCCAATATCATAGAAATATTAAACAATGTCAAGTGTGTCCCTGCCGCTGGTGGGGCTGAGCGAGGCGCCGGGTTCGGCCCGCTGATGTTCAGTCGCGCCCGGCGTAGGGGTTGTGCAGCGATTCGATCAGTTCGTGCAGCGCCTGCCGCACCTGCGCCTCATCGCAGTCCATCAGCAGCGCGTCTTCAAAGGCGTCCTGCGCGATCTGCTGCAGCTCGCGGTAGTTGTCGTTCAGCACCTTGAGCTTTTCCAGGCACGACACCGGATCGCCGGTCAGTTGACGCCAGACGGGGGGTTCGGTCGGTTTGGCCATGGCTCGACTTGGCTGCGCAGGGCAACGCGAGGCAGTTGTGGTCGGCGACTATTCTGCTCCCCATGTCGAGCGGCACGGCAGCGCTTCGCCGCCGACGCTCAGACGACGCCGGCAGCGATCTCCCGACGAACCACCTCCTCGGTCAGCACGGCGAGCTGTCGATAGAACTCGCTCTGCGCACCTGCGCGCATCGCCGCCGTGAACGGCGTAATCCAGCGGCCCAGGTGTTCGTCGATAAAGCGCCGCCGCAATGACACGGCCGACGCCAGCGCGGCGGCGTCGTCGCTTCGGAGCGCATCGTTCTCCTGGTAGATCAGCAGGTAGAGGAACTCCAGCTCGGCGGCGATGTGATCGGGCAGATCACGAAAATCGTCGGCGATCTCGAAGCCGCCTTGCTCGTACAACTCGAGCAGCGCCATCGTCGAGTTTTGCATCAGCGTGCGCTCGCCGGTCGCCCACACGGATTCGTAGGGCTGGGCCAGCGCCTGCGTCGGGCCAAGGAACAGCCGCGTGTAGTCGACCAGCAGTTCCTGCCGGTCCTCGGCGGCGAAGGCCGCGCCGAGCTGGCGCGTCTGTTCGGCGATGCTGTTATCGAGCCGCTGGGCGGCGGCCAGCATCGAGTCGAACAGCCTTTCTTCCTCGAACTCCGGCCCCGGCTCGTAGTAACAGGCCGCGACGAAGCGGCACAGGTCCTCGCGCGCAGTTGCCCTGTCGTGGTCGTGCTCCGCCATCGGTGCTCCCGAAACAAGAAGGGCGGGCCAGGCCCGCCCCGAGTTCACCCGAGCAAGGCCATCAGGCCCGGGCGCTGTACTTATGGACGTAGTGCACGTTCGGCTTCGTGCCCTTCTCCTCCTGCAGCCGGAACGATTTCTCCGCCTTCAGCACCTTGGCGATCGCCGAGTTCTGGTCGTCCTGGTCGCCGAAGATGCGCGCCCGCGACGGGCAGACCTCGACGCATGCCGGAGCCATGCCCTGGCTGGTGCGGTGGAAGCAGAACGTGCATTTTTCCACGATGCCCGCCTTGCGCAACGGCATTGCGTCGCCGGCGGCGAACTCGTTGAGCGTCGGCGTCAACGCTCCGGCCGCTTTTGCCATTTCGGCAGCTGTCGGCGTGCAACCCGGGATCAACGCCGTCTTGCCGGCCCAGAAAGGCTGCGTGGCGGCCGCGGTCGGGTTGAAGCTGATCACGCTGTAGGTCGAGCCGTCGAGGCTCTTGCCATCGAGATCGGCCACGCTGTACGGGCACGCGTTCTGGCAGGCCCGGCAGCCGATGCACAGGTCCGGATCGTGCATCGTGATGCCTTCCGGCGTCCTGAACATCGCCTTCGGCGTGACCGGGCAGGCCTCGACGCAGGGCGCGTTCGCGCAGTGATTGCACAGCACAGGCAGCGCCATGTGCACGGTGTTCGGAAACGTGCCCTCGGTCTTCATGACGAAGTCGGCCCAGTTGTAGCTCTGGCCGTTGCCGCGGGTACGGGTGTTGTTTTCAGCTTTGCAGGCAAACGCGCAGGCTCCGCAACCTACGCAGCGCTGCAGGTCGATGACCATTCCAAGCCTTGCCATCTTCGATCTCCTTCAGCTCGTGTGGTTGGGATCAGGCCTTCTGGATCCTGACGCCGGTGAAGCCGCCGTTGCGCGCCGTGGAGCCGCTCAGGCGGTCGTAGTCGTCGACCAGGATCTCGTTGTTGTTGCCGCCGCGCGGCAACGCCTTGGCATAGTCCTTCGCCGCCACCCGGCCATAGGCCCAGTGGCCCTGGCCAAAGCACTTGGCCACGGTGCCGGGACGCACGCCCTCCCCCAGCTTCAGCTTGACGGTGATCGCGCCGGCCATCGACGAGACCTTGACCATGTCGCCGCTCTTCAGGCCGAGCTTCTTGCCGTCGGCCGGATTCATCTTCAGCACGTCGTCCCACGACACGTCGCCGGCGTCGACCTTCTTGAACTCCTGGTACCAGGTCAGGTTGGCCGAACGACCCTCGCGGTTCAGCTTCGACTTGTAGTCGATGAAGTCAAACGGATAGTCCTGATAGCTGCCATGCCGCTTCGGCGGCTCGTAGTGCGGCACGAATGCCAGGTCGCCGCGCGCCACGTAACCGCTGACGGCGAGAACGTCGTCGATCGAGGTCTCGTGCTTCTTGGCGTGCTCGGCAAGTCCCTTCTTCGCCGTTTCGCTGAAGAACTCGAACTTCTTGGTCGCAGTGTTGAACTTGCCGCCCCAGCCGCGCTTGAAGCTGTACTTCTCGGTGTTGTAGATGCCCTTCCGGCGGAAGTCAGCCCAGCCCTCGAGCTTGTCGCCCTTCAGCGGCTCCTTCGGCATCCACAGCGGCGCACTGGAGATCTTGGCGGCGATCTCGGCGAACTCCATCTCGTTGCCTGCCGTCTTGCCGGTCTCCGGATCCTTGAACTCGGTCGACAGGAAGTCGAACAGGTTCGGGAAGCCCTTGGCCTTCAGCTTCGCCGCCAGCAGCCAGACGACCTCGGTTTCCTCCTGCTTGACGTCCCACAGCCGCTTGGCGGCCGGCTGCTGGATCGTCGCGAAGCCGTGCGTGTTGCCGTTGTTGGTCACCACCGACAGCCCCTCGCTGCTGTTGAACGTCGCCGGCAGCACGATGTCGGCGAACTGCGTCATCTCCGAGGCATTGGTCACCATGTGCGCGAAGAACGGCACCGCGGCCAGCGCCTTGTCCCAGCGCGCCGGGTCGGAGCACGAGAAGTTGAAGTTGGTCCACGAGCTCAGCAGCACCTTCACCGCGCCCGGGTCCTTCAGCATCGTGTTGGCGACGTTGTTGACCACCACGCCGCTGCCGGGCCGCGCATTCATCATCGCCGGCATGTCCTTGTCGCCGCGGCCGTCGATCTTCTTGGTCTTGCCGTACTTCTTGGCGACCTCGTCGATATAGGCGTCGTACTTCGGATACGAACCGATCGGCACGCGGTTGGTCTGCAGGACGCCGCCCTCGACGTCGATCGATCCGGCCAGGCCGTTCAGCGCATGCACGGCCATCGAGGCATAGGTGCCGCGCGGGTTCATGCCGACGCCCGGTCCCATCCAGACGGCAACCTTCGGCGCTGCCTTGCCGATCGCCCGCGCCACACGGATCGTCTGCGCCGCCGGGATCAACGTCTCGCGCTCGGCCCAGGCCGGCGTGCGGTCCTTCAGTTCCAGGTTCCACCACTTGACGAGACCGAAGGTCTCCTTCTCTACAAAGGCGGCCTCGTCGACGGTCTGCCCAGCGATGAAGAGGTTCTTGCCGTCCTTGAAGTCGCCGACGAACTCGCGGTTCCACAGGCCTTCGGTCAGCAGCACGTGCGCGACCGCGCCGGCCAGTGCACCGTCGGTGCCCGGCTTGATCGGCAGCCACTCGTGTGCCTTGGCTGCTGAGGTGGACAGGCGCGGATCGACGGCAATGACGGTGCCGCGCGCCAGGATCTCGCCGAACTTGGAGATCGTGTGCGGCAGGAGGCGGTTGGAGGCCAGCGGATCGGTGCCCCACGCGACCAGGCTCATCGTGTGGTCGAGGTCGTAGTCGCGGTAGCCGTAGAAGCCCTGCGTCAGCCCCGGCCCCATCTTCTCCGACTCGGCGCAGATCGAGCTGTGCGAGAAGTAGTTGTTGGTGCCGAAGATGGCCGGCAGCGCCCCGTAAAGAATCCCAGTGGCGGTCGAGGAATAGCGGCCGCGGATGTAGGTGAGCTTCTGCGGCTCGTTCGCTTTGCGCAGCGCGATCATCCGGTCGGCGACGGTATCGAGCGCCTCGTCCCAGGTGATCGGCACCCATTTCGGATCGACGCCTCGCCCCTTGACCGGATTGGTCCGCTTCATCGGTACCTTGATCCGGTCCGGATCGTAGGTCTGCTGCGGAATCAGGTGCGCTTTCGGGCAGGTAAAGCCGGCGTTGGCCTTCGACAACGGGTTGCCGCGCACGCGTACCGCGCGACCGTTCTGCACGAAGATCTGGATCGCGCACCACTGCGTGCAGCCCTGGCAGCAGGAAGCGACCCATTCGCCCCTTGCCGGGCCAGCGGGCCGGGCCTTGCGCAGCGCCATCGCGCTGGTCTTCGGCTGCGCCATCGGCGCGCCAGCCATTAACAGACCACTCGTGGCGACGGAGGCCTGGATGAAGGTCCGTCTCGTCAGTTTCATACACCCTCCTCGATGACGATTCGACAGCAATCGAATGCCCGTACTGTGCACCGCACAATTTGCGGCGTTCTGACACAGATCAGAAAGGCCTCCCGTCGCGCCGCCTAGGGAATTCACCCAGTCGTGTAACGGTCGGTGTATCAGTCGTTGTGGCCGAGGGAGCGGGTGGCCTTACCCAGGCGCGGGCACGCGATCGCGGCGAGCGCGCGCGTTCGCGCTGGATCGGGTTCAGTTCAGACGAAGCTGTTCGCGCAGCGGACTGCCGATCTGCAGGCCCATTGCTGCCGCCGCCGCATTGGCGTGCGAGACGACACCATGCTGCCAGCTATCGGTCGCCTCGCCGATGCGTGCGGAGTTGTGCGCGACCGTCACGGCAGCAATCCCATCGGCCTGCAGCAGTTCGAGCGCGGCGATGCCGGCACCGTCCTTGCCGACGCCGGCGTCGTTGAACACGTAGAGCCACGCGCGCACCGCACGCGCGTAGGGCACGACGCTGGCGCCGCCGTGCGAGCCGGTGACGACGAGCCACCCGGTGTGCGCCGGCCCGACCTGGGTGACCGAATCGAGCAGGACGAGCCGCGGCGCAGCGATCGCCAAGGCGCGCCGCTCAGCTTTTCAGCAGGCCCTCGGCCTTCAGCGTGTCGAGCACCTTCGGCCGGGCGGCGATGCGGGCCACAAAGGCGGCGAGCTTCGGCCAGCGCGCAAGGTCGATGTCGACGTACTTGCCCCAGCCGAGCACGGTGAACAGGTAACCGTCGGCCACCGTAAAGTGTTCGCCGAGCAGGAACGGCGCATCGCCGAGGGCCTTGCCCAGATAGTCGAACCGCTTCTCGAGCCGCTCGCGCGCAGCGGCCTTGGTCGCTTCGGGCGCGTTGCCGTCGAACAGCGGGCGAAAGTTCTGGTGCAGTTCGCTGGCGATGAAGTTGAGCCACTCGATCAGGTGATAGCGCTCCATCGTGCCGGCGCCCGGCGTCAGCCGCTTTTCCGGCACCTGGTCGCCGATCCACAGCATGATCGAGGTGCCCTCGGTCAGCACGCTGCCGTCTTCGAACTGCAGCGTCGGCACGCAGCCCTTCGGGTTCACGCGCATGAAGTCGCGGTCGTCGGCCGTCTTCTTCGTCTTCAGGCTGACCCGCTCGGTCTCGAACGACAGACCGGCTTCGCGCAGGGCAATGTGCGGCGCCAGCGAACTGGCTCCGGGGCTGTAGTACAGCTTCATGGGCGTCTCCTCGACCTCGATGCTTATGTCGAGGGAGGATAGCAAGGGCCGCTTGCCTATCCGCGCCGATCGAGCGTGAGCACTGCCCGCCAAAAGACCCGCAACATCTCGAGCGCCAGCCAAACGGCCAGCGACACCATTAGGACGCGCAAGCCGGCCGATCCGAGCGCGCCGAGCGACCCGGCGCTGGGTCCGAAGAGCCATTCGGCGCAGATTCCGGCAAACAGGGCGAACTTGAACATCGACGAGGGCGCTCCTTTCCTCTGCATCGGCAGATTGGCGCCGGCCTTGAATGCGGCCCGCGCGGCCGGTCAGCGTCCGGCCGGCGGCAGCGCTGCCGGCGGCAGCTGCTGCCGCGGGTGGCGCGCGCGCAGCAGTGCAAGTTCGGCATCGGCCTCATCGTGCCGGCCCTCGCCGCGCAGTTTGACGATGCGCTCGATCCACGATGCGGGTGTCGCGCGCCACGTCGATTCGGCTTCGGCGGCGTCGGCCGCAACCCGCGACGCGCCGACCCCTTCGTTGGCGCGCCGCGCGACCGACG
>JBFGOX010000142.1:0-6830 GCA_041565015.1 Burkholderiaceae bacterium | reverse complement strand
GCGCGACTAACATCGCGCCCCTCGCGGCGCATCGTGCAACAACAACAACCCTCTTGGCCTCGCAGAATCTTTATCGGCTGATCGGCGATTTCGTTCGCCGCCACTGGCGCGCGTACGTGTCCTCGGCGCTGATGCTGGTCGGCGTGGCGGTGCTGACCGTGTGGGTGCCGCGCCAGGTCGGCCGCATCGTCGACGCGCTGGTGTCAGGAACACTGAACGGCGGCTCGCTCGCGGCCGAACTGCTGGTGCTGGTCGCGATGGGCGTGGCGATCTACCTGCTGCGTGTCGGCTGGCGGCTGCAGTTGTTTGCCGCCGCCTACCGGCTCGGCATCGAGCTTCGCACGCGACTGTATGCAAGGCTCGCCGGACAGGGGCCGCAGTTCTTCCACCGCAGCCGCACCGGTGACCTGATGGCGCGCGCGACCAACGATGTCGACGCGGTGGAACAGGCTGCTGGAGAGGCCTTTCTGGCCGGCTTCGACGGCACGCTGACGCTGGTGCTGGTGGTGGCGATGATGACGCTCGGCGTCGACTGGCGGCTGGCGCTGGTCGCCTTGCTGCCTTTTCCGTTCATGGCCTGGAGTTTCTGGCTGATCTCGCGCCGTGTGCACGATGCCTGGCGCGAATCGCTCGATCGCTTTTCGAACCTGAACGACCACGTGCAGGAGACGGTGGCGGGCGTGCGCACGCTGCGCGCGCTGGGACTGGAAGGGCGCGCCGGCGTCGAGTTCGCCGCGCGGACATCGGCGGCGGCCGACAGCGGCTTCGAGGCGCTCAAATGGGAGTCGGCCTACGAGCCGGCGGTCGGCCTGACGCTGTCGGCCGCCACAGTGCTGACGCTCGCTGTCGGCGGCACCTTCGTCTGGCAGCAACAGCTGACGGTAGGCCAGCTGACGGCGTTTACGATGTATCTGGCGCAGCTGATCTGGCCGATGTTCGCGATGGGCTGGGTGCTGTCGCTGCTCGAGCGTGGGCGTGCGGCGTGGGGGCGGCTCGAGCCCGTGTTGCGCGAGCCGCTGACCATCGATGATCGCGGCACTTGCGGCGAGCTTGCGCAGGGCTCGCTGGTCTTCGATTCGGTCACGTTCTCCTATCCGGAGCAAACGGCGCGCGCGCTCGAAGCCGTGTCGTTCCAGATTCCCGCCGGACAGACGCTCGGCATCGTCGGCCCCACCGGTGCCGGCAAGTCGACGCTGGTCAGCCTGCTGCTGCGCCACTACGCGCCGATCGAAGGCCGCATCGAATGGGGCGGGCACGCGATCGACGAGTACCGTCTGGCGGCGCTGCGCGCGGCGATCGCCTGGGTGCCGCAGGAGCCGTTCCTGTTTTCGGCCACGATCGCCGAGAACATTGCGCTGACGCGCGCGCAGGCCGCGCGCGCAGAAATCGAGCACGCCGCGCAGCTGGCCGACCTGCACAACGACGTGCGCCGCTTCGCCGACGGTTACGACACGGTCGTCGGCGAGCGCGGCGTCACCCTGAGCGGCGGCCAGCGCCAGCGGGTGGCGATTGCCCGTGCGCTGCTCACCGACACGCCGTTGCTGGTGCTCGACGATGCGTTGAGCGCCGTCGATACCGGCACCGAAACACGCATCCTCGAACACTTGCGCGAGGCGCGCGCCGGTCGCACCGCGATCATCGTCAGCCATCGGCTGTCGGCCGTGGCCGACGCCGACCAGATCATCGTGCTCAAGCACGGTCGCATCGTCGAGCGCGGCTCGCACGATGAACTGATTGCGCTTGGCGGCTGGTACGCGGCGCAGTGGCGCTACCAGCAGTTGGAGGCCAGTCTCGATGCCGCATGAGGCAGTAACGGCCGAAGCGCCGGCCGACGTGCGGCGAGAGCCGGCGCGGTCCGAGCGGCAGCAGGCATTCGGCCTGCTCGCCCGCGCCGCTGCGCCGGACCGGCGCGAACTGCTGCATGCCAGCGGCTGGCTGGCGGCTGCCGGCCTGCTCGAGGCGATCGGCCCGATCCTCGGCAAATATTTCATCGACAACCACCTGCTGCCGCGCAATCTCGACTGGCCGCTGATCGTGCTGCTGCTGGCCGGCATGTTCGTTGCCGGCTGCGCGGCGAGCGTGCTGCGCTACTTCCAGCTGGTGCGGCTGGCCGGTCTGGCGATGCGCTCGGTGCGACGCCTGCGCGAATGGGTCTACACGCACGTGCTGCGGCTGCCGATGGCATTCTTCGATCGCGCGATCACCGGCCAGCTCGTGAGCCGCATCACCAACGACACCGAGAAGATCCGCGAGCTGTACCAGCAGGTGCTGTTCGAGGTGCTGCAGGGCCTCACCGTGCTGGCCGGCGCGATCGTGGCGATGGCCTGGCTCGACTGGCGGCTGATGCTGATCGTGCTGATGCTGCTGCCGGCCACCGTGGCGATCATCTGGGCCTATCAGCGGCTGTCGGCGCCAGCAGTGGCGCGCACGCGCGAACTGCGCAGCGACATCAACGCGCAGATGGCCGAAAGCATCGCCGGCATGAGCGTGCTGCAGGCCACCGGCGCGGTGTCGCGTTTCGCGCGCCGTTTTGCCGACACGAATGACGGTTACTACCGTTCGCGTCTGGGCGAACTGCGCGCCAACGCCTGGCTGCTGCGGCCGGCGCTCGACCTGCTGAACGTTCTGCTGATCGTCGCGGTAATCGCAGCCTTCGGCTCGCAGCGCTTCGACGGCCTGCAGGTGGGGCTGCTGTACGCATTCATCAGCTACATCGCCCGCGTCGTCGAACCGCTGATCCAGATCACGCTGCAGTTCTCGCTGCTGCAGCAGTCGGTGATCGCCGCGGCGCGCGTCAATACGCTGATGAAGGAAGGCGGCACGCCGGCCATCGCGCAGGGGCGGCGGATCACGCAGGGCGAAGTTCGGCTGGCGGACGTCAGCTTCGGCTACGACGCCGGCGAACCGGTGCTGCACGATCTGAGCCTGGAGGTTCCGGCCGGACGCTTCTACGGCATCGTCGGCCACACGGGCGCCGGCAAGAGCACGCTGCTGTCGCTGCTGCTGCGCTTCTATGCGCCGCAGGCCGGCCGCATCGAGATCGACGGCGTGCCGCTGGAACTGATCGGCGACGAGCAGTTCCGCGCCGACGTCGGGCTGGTGCCGCAGGAGCCGTTCCTGCTCGCCGGCAGCGCGCGCGAGAACATCGCTATGGGGCGCGAACTGACCGACGGCGAGGTCGAGGCAGCCGCCCGCGCCGCCCGCGCGCATGAGTTCATCATGCTGCTGCCGCAGGGCTACGACACGGCGCTGGGGGAAGGCGGCGCGCGGCTGTCGGCCGGGCAGAAACAGCTGGTCGCCGTGGCGCGAGCGCTGGCCGGGCAGCCGCGGATCCTATTCCTCGACGAAGCGACCTCGCGCATCGACAGCGAGACCGAGCGACGGGTGGCGGCGGCGCTGGCCGAACTGCACGGCAAGGGCACGGTGATCGCCATCGCCCACCGGCTGTCGACGATTCGTGCCGCCGACCGCATCATCGTGCTCAATCACGGCCGCATCGCCGAGCAAGGCACGCACGACGAATTGATGGCGATCGCCGGCGGCATCTACCAGCGGCTCTACCTGCTGCAGCAGATCGGCGAGTGATGCGTCGCTCGAAAAGCGTCGTTGCCCCGGCGCACTCCGCGACCCGGCTGCGGTGGGCGCTGCGTGCTCGCACCCGGATCCGGACCACCGGTCAGGAGTGCGTCGCGTTCGGCCCTGCCGCATGAACGTCGCCACGCGCCGACCGCAAGTCACGCACTTGCGATGCTGATCGGCACGCTGTTCGCGCTGGTCGCCGGCTGCTTGTGGGGCCTGGTGTTCATCGTGCCGCTGCTGCTGCCGGAGTATCCGCCGGCGCTGCTGTCGGTCGGCCGCTATCTGGCCTTCGGCCTGATCGCGCTGCCGCTGGCGTGGATCGATCGCGACCGATTGCGACTGCTGACCCGCGCCGACTGGATCGAGGCGGTCAAGCTGGCCGCCGTCGGCAACCTGCTTTATTACCTGTTCCTGGCCGCGGCGATCCAGCGCGCCGGCGCGCCGCTGCCGACGATGGTCATCGGCGCGCTGCCGGTGGTGATCGCCATTGCGTCCAATCGCCGCGATGCGTGGCGAGACGGGCAGCTGGCATGGCGGCGCCTGCTGCCGTCGCTGGCGCTGATCGCGCTCGGCATCGGACTGGTCAACCAGGTGGAACTCGGGCAATTGCCGGCGCCAGCGGGCGGCGATCCGACGCGCTATCTGTTCGGCGCGCTGCTTGCTGTCGGCGCGGTCGCCTGCTGGACCTGGTACCCGATCCGCAACGCCGACTGGCTGCGCGCACACGCCAACCGCAGTCCGCGAACCTGGGCCACCGCACAGGGTGTGGCTACGCTGCCGCTGGCGCTGCTCGGTTATGCCGTGTTTGCCGTCATTCACAACGCCCTGGGCGGTGGCGAACCGGCGCTGCCGCTCGGACCGCGGCCGGAGCGCTTCGTGCTGCTGATGCTCGCCGTCGGCCTGCTCGCGTCCTGGCTGGGCACGCTGTGCTGGAACGAGGCCAGCCAGCGGCTGCCGACGAGGCTCGCCGGCCAGCTGATCGTCTTCGAGACCCTGGCCGCGCTGGCCTATGCGTTCCTGCTGCGCGGCGAGGCGCCATCCGCTGCGACGCTGGCCGGCATTGCACTGCTGGTCGCCGGCGTGATCTGGGCATTGCGCGCGCGGCCGCAGGCAGCGGACGCGGCGCCGCACTAACCCGGAACGATTGACCTGACCGGCGCTCGGACACAGGCCGGCGACTGGTCGCCGGCGTTCGCCGCTACATACGCATGTAGACGTAGGCTTCGTCGGACTGCAAGCGGCTGATCTCGGCGATCCCCGACGGCACGAACCGCGCCTCGGGAATGAAGGCGGAAGTGCCGATCCTGCGCCGCTCCAGCGTATTGGCACAGACGCGGAACTCGACTCCGCGCTGGTGAAAAGCAGCCACGCGCGTCCTGAAAGGCTCGCCGTTCTCGTCGCGCGCCTCGCGCAGCAGAAAGTCAATGCCTTCGTTGTGGGCCACGACGACCACCTTGATGCCCGGCGAGGCCTCGAGGTGATTGCGCAGCGTACGCAGCGCTGCGCCGGCGTTGGCGCTGCTCGATAGGTGATAGACGACGCGTCTGCCGTCGCGCGACACCGGTTGCGCGTCGAGCGCGACGAAAGTCCAGGCCGCCAGCGCGCCAGCGACGAATCCGCCGACGCCGACCGCCGCCATTCGCAGCGCCGCGCGTCGGCGTCCAGCGCCCGCGACCGGATGGTCAAGGTGTTGGTTGAGCCGCCGCAGCACCTGTGGCGGCGCCGACTGCAATTCGGTACTGCCGCGCACCGCGTTGCGCAAAGCCCGTATGCGCCGCTCGCCGGCCCGACAACCTGGACAGTGATCGATATGCGCCTCGACCGCCAGCGACTGCTTGAGGTCGAGCTCGCCGTCGACGTAGGCGTCGAGCAGGTCGGTGCAGTCCCGGCAGATCATGTGCCTGTCGTCCTCGCCCGCCGCGCGCCGCCGAGCGCCTGCACCATCAGCTTGCGTCCGCGCGAGATCCGCGACATGACGGTGCCGATCGGCGCACCCGTAATCGAGGCGATCTCCTTGTAGCTGCAGCCGTGAATCTCGCGCAGCACCAGCGACTCGCGAAACTCGTCGGGGAGGCCGCGCAAGGCGCGCTGGACCTGGTCGCGATCGGCCGCTTCGATGATCGCCAGTTCCGGGTTGAGGGGGAACTGGACGACCGCGCCGGGCGCAATCGCGTCTTCACTGCATACGAACTCGTCGAACGCCTCGGTAGGCGCAGCGGCGTCCTGCGCAAGCATCGTGTAGCAGGTGTTGCGCACGATGCCGAGCAGCCACGGCCGCGCCTGTTCGCCGCGCAGGCCGTCGATGAATCGAAATGCTCGCAACAGACTCTCCTGTACCGCTTCTTCTGCCAGCGCGTCGTCGCGCATCAGCCACACGGCCAGACTGAAGGCCGCATCCGCATGCGGCAGGACCAGCCGCTCGAAGCGCTCGCGTATCGACCGATCCGACAAGTCGCATCCGTTGGACGAGTACCAGGATGGCGGCGATTCTATTCCCGCGCCCGAAGAAACCGGCTCGGGAATAAAAACGGCGGGAATTTGGTACATCGGCCGGGGGTAGGCGGTGGCCAGCCGCAACGGCCCGGCGAACCGGCCTGCCGCTCGCTGCAGTGGTCGAGTCAAGTGCGGCTTGACGCGACTGCTTTTTTTTGACCGTTCATGACGAACCCGGAGGAAACCATGCTGCGCAAGTTTGCTTTGACTGCACTGACATCATTGGCCCTGATTGGCGCCGGCGCTGCGCTGGCTGCCCAGAGTGATCCTGTCGGCCCGGACAAGGTCGTCTACCACATCAACGACACCGAGGAACAGGCGGTCAACGCGCTGCGCAACATCGGCAACCATCTGGAGGTCAATCCGAAGGCGAAGATCGTCGTCGTCTCGCACTCGCGCGGCGTCCAGTTTCTGCTCGATGGTGCCAAGGACAAGAACGGCAACCCGTACAACATCCGGGTCGAGGACCTGAAGCGGCAGGGCGTGCAGTTCGATGTATGCCAGATCACGCTGCGCAATGCGAAGCTCGACCGCAGCAAGTTCATCCCCGAGGCGACTTTTGTTCCGTCGGGCGTGGCCGAGATCACGCGCCTGCAGCAGCGCGAGGGCTACGCCTATCTGCGGCCCTGAGCGGGTCGTTCTGAAAAAAGCAAAGGGCGGCGCGGCCGCCCTTTTTTGTACGCATCAGTCGGCGCCAAGAGCGGGGAGGCGACCAGCGCCGCGCCTTCCCGGCTCAGGCCGACGGCGCGCGCTGCAGG
>JBFGOX010000141.1:0-6840 GCA_041565015.1 Burkholderiaceae bacterium | reverse complement strand
GATCAAGGATGGTCGCACGGCGTTCTCCGAGATCCTCATGCTGGACGAAGTCGGCGGCTCGCTGTCGCTGCGCGTCAAGCATTTCACGCCGGAGTTCGTCGGCTGGGAGGAAAAAGATCGGCACATCGAATTCAAGCTGGTTGCGGCCGGCGCCGAAGAACTCCGGTTCGACGCGCTGACGCTGCGGCGCTCCGCCGCAGGCGGCCTGCGCATCTACCTTGCCATGCGCCGCGACGGCGAAGTGCGCGAGGAAGTCTTCGATCTGGTTCGTTTGCCGCGCTAGTCAAGGAGGCCTCGGAACAATGCAGTGGGAAATCGTCATCGGCCTCGAAACACACGCGCAACTTTCGACCGCGAGCAAGATCTTTTCCGGCAGCGCCACCGCTTTTGGTGCCGCGCCGAACACGCAGGCCAGCGTCATCGACCTGGCGCTACCCGGCACGCTGCCGGTGCTGAACAAGGGCGCGGTCGAACGGGCGATCCGCTTCGGACTGTCGATCGGCGCCACCATCGCGCCGCAAAGCGTCTTCGCGCGCAAGAACTACTTCTATCCCGACCTGCCCAAGGGCTACCAGATCAGCCAGTACGAGATCCCGGTCGTGCAGGGCGGCTCGCTGTCGTTCGTTGTGACGACGAAGGGCGGCGAGCCGTACGTCAAGACCGTGAGGCTGACACGCGCGCACCTCGAGGAAGACGCCGGCAAGAGCCTGCACGAGGACTACCACGGCATGACCGGCATCGACCTGAACCGCGCCGGCACGCCGCTGCTGGAGATCGTCTCCGAACCCGACCTGCGTTCGAGTGCCGAGGCGGTGGCCTACGCCAAGGCACTGCACGGGCTGGTGGTGTGGCTCGGTATCTGCGACGGCAACATGCAGGAGGGCAGCTTCCGCTGCGATGCGAACGTCTCGGTGCGCCGCGCCGGAGAGACGAAGCTCGGCACGCGGGCCGAAATCAAGAACCTGAACAGCTTCCGCTTCCTGCAACAGGCGATCGACTTCGAAATGCGCCGCCAGATCGAATTGATCGAAGACGGCGGCACGGTGGTGCAGGAAACGCGTCTGTACGACCCCGACCGCAACGAGACGCGCGCAATGCGGACCAAGGAGGAGGCGATGGACTATCGCTACGTCCCCGATCCCGACCTGCTGCCGCTGGCCATCGACAAGGACTGGGTCGATGCGGTCGCGCGCGAGATGCCCGAACTGCCCGCCGCGATGCGCGAGCGCATCGTGCGCGACTACGGCCTGCCTGAGTACGACGCCTCGGTACTGACCGCATCGAAGGCGATGGCCGCCTACTTCGAGGAGCTCTCCGCCAAGCTGCCGGACCGCAAGGTTGCCGCCAACTGGCTGATGGGCGAGGTCGCCGCAGCGTTGAACAGCGATCAGATTGACATCGACGCCGCGCCCGTGAGCCCAAGCCAGCTGGCCGGCCTGATCGGGCGTGTGCTCGACGGCACGATCAACAACAAGACCGCCAAGGAGGTGTTCGCTGCGTTGTGGCGGCGCGAAGGCGAATCGGCCGACGCGATCATCGAGGCGCGCGGCCTGAAGCAGATTTCCGACTCCGGCGCGATCGAGAAGCTGATCGACGAGGTGCTCGCCGCCAACCCCGGGCCGGTGGCCGAGTTCCGTGCCGGCAAGGAAAAGGCGTTCAATTCCCTGGTCGGCCAGGCGATGAAGGCGACCAAGGGCAAAGCCAATCCGCAGCAGGTCAACGAAATCCTGCGCCGCAGGCTCGGCGGCTAGGCCGGGAACAGACTACGGCCCGCGCTGCGGGCCGTTGCGGCCGGGCTGCTCGACGGCGCTACGGCGTCAAGGTGACGTTCCAGGTCGCCGCGGCCGTCGAAACATCGATCAACTCGGTTTTCGATGCGTAACCGCCGGAACCCGCGTGCAGCGTGTACTTGGCGGCGTTTGCTCCTTGCGACGCGAAGCCCAGCGGCAGCGTGGTCGAGAAGTTAGCCAACCGCGGCGCGGCCGTCGGCAGGCTGATCGCATAGCTGCCGCCGCTGTTGGTGTTCACGAAAGCGATTTCGACGGCCGGCACCGAGCCGACCGCCTGCAGTGCGCGAACCGTTGCCTCGGTGACGGCGGCCGGCGGGTTCAGCGTCACGATGCCGGAGGCGTCGCGCGAAGAGGGCGAGGCGCCCGGCGGCAACGCGATCGGTGAGGCGCTGGTGCTCAGCGTCACGTCGGCGCTTGCGTTGACCGGCACCGCGGCGATGACTGCGCTCGATCGTTGCGGCGCGGTCAGGACGATATCGAACGGCCCCTGCGCCGGATCGAGGAACGCCAGCGTGAACTTGCCGTTGGCGTCGGGTGTGGTCGCACGGTAGACGGTGCCGCCCTTCTGTGCCGAGACGGTGACACCGGTGGCTGCGGGATCGACGTAGCCGGTGATCACATGCACATTGCGCGGCACGACCTGCACGACCGGCTTCAGCGAATAACTGCCGTTGCCACGCGTGACCACCGAACGGCAGGCATCGAAGTCGAGCACGACATCGGCGACCTTTCCGCCCTCGACCGTGAACGAGTGCACCAGCTTGATGCCGCTCTGCACGCCGCTGGGCGTGATCAACGCGGTTTCGGCGCCACCGACGGGAACGACCGAATTCGCCGGGCTGCCGCTGCCATTCGGCGCCAGCACGAGCCGCAGCTGCGTGTACAGGCCGGGCGACAGCGGCGCCTGGCCCAGTTCCGTCAGCGCACCGTTGTTCAGCGTCAGCAGATCGACCTTGCGCGGCGGGTTCAGGCGGATGTCCGTCCAGCCGGAATCGTTCTCACCGGCACTGGCGCTGCGATGCACGCGCACGCGCTCGACCGAGATGTTGACCTGTTCGAAGCCGCATGCCGGTGCGTCCGTCAGCGCGACACGCACGGTGCCCTGGGGTTCGCTGCCGCTGCCGCAAGCGGCCAGTACGGCCGCCGAAGCGACCAGCGACCCAAGGCGGATTCGAGGACCGAGCCATTCCATGCGTGTTCTCCCTGGTTATCCAAGCTGACGATGCTCGCCCAAAGCGCCGGCCGGCTCAATGGCCATCGGCGGTTAGTCCGGGCAGTCGATGGTGACCGCTGACTCGAGCACGTTTGCCGCGGCGCAGGGTACGACGGCCGCCTGCGCTTCCCGTTATCGGGTCGTCGTGCCCTCGCCGCGGCGTGCGAGCGGCTGCGCGCCGGCGAGGACCAGTTCGCGGAAACGCTTCAGTTCGACATCGAAGCGCTCGTTGATGCGGGCCATGTCGGCCTGCATGTCGACGATCAGTTTCTGCTCTGATTGCGTCAGCGACTCGTTCGCCTCGAACGCGCGCTCGAGCTTGTCCGGCATCTTGCGGTTGACGTAGAACTCGGCTTCGTTCTCCAGCCGCTTGCGCTCGCGCGCGTAGCCTTCGAGCCGCTCCCTCGAGCGTTCGATCAGCGATTTTCGGCTGTTCAGCGCCGACTGCCGCGCCGCTTCGATTTCATCCTCGTTGGCATACGTCTCCATCAAAGCGATATCGCGCCGTGCCTGCGCCCGCCGCCGCTCACGTTCCTGGTGCTCGCGTCGTGCCTGTTCGGCGCGTTCGGCACGCTGCTCCGCGGTCAGCGGCGGCTCGATGACCCTGCGCACGGAGCCATCGGCACGCAATTCCTTGATCGGCAGGTTTGCGCATTCGCGCGGCGGACGGTCCGCGGTGACGGTGCGGCCGCTGGCATCGGTGCACACATAGACGTTTGCAGCCGCCGGAGCGGCCGCGGCCAGCGCCAGCAGCCCGGCGGCCCACAACACGACAAGCCGTTGTCGGTCATGCCCCATAGCGCCTCCGATATTGCAGCATCGCCTCACGGTGCGGTCGCAGCGCGGCGGCTGCCGGTGAATCGGAGTCGATGAATTCCATCAGGTCGTCGAGTCGGGCCACCGAGATCACCGGGATGCTGAATGCCTGTTCAAACGCGGCAACGGCCGAAAGCGACGACAGCGCCTCATCCGGCCCGATGCGCTCGGCTCGATCCAGCGCGATCAGCACGCCGCAAGGCTTCGCGCCTTGCGCACGGATCAGTTCGACCGATTCGCGCTTGGCGGCGCCGTCGGTGATCACGTCATCGACGATCAGCACACGGCCGGAAAGTCCGGCGCCGACGAGCAGCCCGCCTTCGCCGTGGTCCTTCGCCTCCTTGCGGTTGAAAGCGAAAGGCACGTCGACGTCGAGATCGGCCAGTGCCATCGCGGTGCCCGCCGCCAGCGTGATGCCCTTGTAGGCCGGGCCGAACAGCATGTCGAACTGCACCCGTCCGGCGGCACGCGCCACCAGCAATGCCTGCGCGTAAAAGCGCGACAGCCGCCCCAGCGTCGAGCCGCGCGAAAACAGCCCCGAGTTGAAGAAGTAAGGTGAACGACGGCCGGACTTCATCTTGAAGTCGCCGAATTTCAGGACGCCGGATTGCAGGGCGAACTCGATGAACTGCCTTGGCAGTTGTTCCATGGGCGTGTCCAGCTGACTCGGCGGATTGTGACAAAAAAACGCTATCGTCCGTTTCGTCCTTCCGACCTAGTCCGCGCCTCGCCGATCCGCACCGTGTTTCGCATCCTGACGCTGAACGTCAACGGCATTCGATCGGCCGGCAACAAGGGCCTTTTCAAGTGGCTGCCGAAAGCCGACGCCGACATCGTCTGCCTGCAGGAAGTCAAGGCGCACGAGACGGATATCCCAGAGCAGTGGCGTTATCCCGATGACCTGCACGGCTTTTTCCACTGCGCCCAGAAGAAGGGCTACAGCGGCACCGCGCTGTATGCAAAGAAGCAGCCGCTGCGGGTGAAAACGGGATTCGGTGTGCCCGAGTTTGACGGCGAAGGCCGGTACGTCGAGGCTGAATTCCGCGACGTGACGGTCGTTTCCGTCTACTTCCCGTCCGGCTCGTCGGGGCCGCACCGACAGGAATCGAAGTACCGCTTTCTCGAGGTTTTCTTCCCGCACCTGCAGCGCTTGCGCGATCAGGCCAGGGCGACATCGCGCGAGGTGATCGTCTGCGGCGATGTGAACATCGCGCACAAGGAAATCGATCTGAAGAACTGGCGGGCGAACCAGAAGAATTCGGGGTTTCTGCCCGAGGAGCGCGCCTGGCTGACGAAGGTCATCGAAGACCTGGGTTGGGTCGACGTGTTCCGCCGCGTCGATCCGCGACCGGAGCAGTACACATGGTGGAGCAATCGCGGCCAGGCCTGGGCGAAGAACGTCGGTTGGCGCATCGATTACCAGCTGGCCACAGCCGGCATCGCCGCCAAGGCCAAACGGGTCGAGATCTTCAAGTCGCGGCGCTTCTCCGATCATGCGCCGCTGATCATCGACTACACGGGACGGCTGTGACCGTTGATCGGCGCGGAGCAGTCCGCCAGCCTCGGGAAATTCCTGCCCGCCGCGACCGGCACCAGGCACGGCCGGCAAGCCGCGCAACAGGGGTCGCCAGGGCAATCGTTATTTCGCGGCTCCGGTCGCCTTCTCGTAAAGGGGCAGCACCTTCGGCAGATTGGCCTCGATCTCGCGGATGCGATTGGCGTGGCCGGGATGCGTCGACAAGAACTGCGGCGGCTCGCCGCGGCTCGCCGCCGCCATCTTGTGCCAAAGCGTGACCGCAGCACGCGGATCGAATCCGGCGCGTGCGGCCAGTTCGATGCCGGCCAGATCCGCATCGATCTCATGGCCGCGCGAGTACGGCAGTGAGATCGCCAGATGTGCCGCTTGTGCCAGCGCACCGGCGCCCAGGTCGCCCAATCCGAAATAGAGCGCCACCAGGTTGACGCCGACGTTCTTCAACACCGCCTCGCTCATCCGCGCGCGGCCGTGCTGCAGCAGCGCGTGCGCGATCTCGTGGCCGATGACGGCGGCCAGTTCGTCGTCGGACAAGCGCAGCCGCTCGACGAGGCCGCGGAAGACCATGATCTTGCCTCCCGGCATGCAGAAGGCGTTGATCGTCGGCGAATCGATGACGTTCACTTCCCATGCCCAGCCGCCGGCCTCGGCGTTGAAACGGCTGCTGTGCGGAATCAGACGCTGCGCGATCGCGCGAACACGCTGCGCCTGCGGCTCGTCGCGGTTCAGCAGCCCACGCGAGGCCGCCTGCTGCTTCAGTTGCAGATACTGGCTGGCGGCCGCGCGGTTCACCACCGACTCCGGCACCACCATCAGCTTCGGCTTGCGCACGCGCACGCCGGCCTCGAGTTCCTGCGCGAAAGGCGCGGACGGCAGCGCGAACAGCACAACGAGCAGGACCAGCAGCGAACGCATCGACGAGACCATCAGGCGAGCATACCGTCGCGCATCGCGAATGCCGGATGACCGAAACCGCAGCGCCCGGCGTTTCCTGCGCGAGCCGCTCACCGCCCATTACCGTAGATCGACCATGTCGCCGCTACACTGCCCGCGCCGCCTCGTGTCCGCACGGCAACATCGCCCGTGACCGCAACGCCTGCCACCGACAGCGCCGAGCCAATCCGCAACCGCGGCCTCAGGGGCTGGCTGCGGCTGCTCGCCGTCTACCGCGAGCCGCCGGTCGTGCGCATGCTGTTCCTCGGCTTCTCGGCCGGCCTGCCGCTGCTGCTGGTTTTCGGCACCCTTTCCTTCTGGCTTCGCGAGGCGGGCGTGGATCGCACGACGATCGGCTTCGTCAGCTGGGTCGCACTTGCCTACGCGTTCAAATGGGCGTGGGCGCCGCTGGTCGATCTGGTCAAGCTGGAGCGGTACGGGGGCCGCAAGGCGTGGATGGTCCTCTGTCTCGTCATGATGATTGCCACGCTGCTGGCCGCGGGCAGCATCGACTTCCTGAACGCATTTCAGTTGCTCCTGACGCTCATATTAAT
>JBFGOX010000140.1:0-6889 GCA_041565015.1 Burkholderiaceae bacterium | reverse complement strand
CCGGGCCGTCTGCGCCCGGAGCGCCGCAGGCGCTGCCGAAAGGATCGCCCACGGCACCTACGACGACCGCGGCGGCGCCGCCGGCGATTCCGCCGGCGATGCCGCCGGCAGCGCCGGCCAAGGCCGAGCCGCCGAAGGACGAGCCGGTGCTCGAGGGCTCACGCTTCCTGCTGCAGGCCGGCGCCTTCAAGTCGCCCGAGGATGCCGACGGCATGCGCGCGCGGCTGGCGCTGATCGGCCTGGACGCGCGCATCTTCCCGATCGAACAGGGCGGCCAGACGCTGTATCGCGTGCGGCTCGGCCCTTACGGCCAGCTCGATGACGTCAACCGGGTGCGCAAGTTGCTGGCCGAAAACAGCATCGAGGCACAGATCGTGCGGCTGCGCTGATGGCCAGCCGACGCCGGGCGGGAACTCGTCAGCGGCAATGGCGGTCACTGCGTTAGTCTCCTGAAACCCTGCCCGCGGGCGCATGCCTGCCATCGATCGATAAGGAACTCCCTCATGAAGACGCATCGTCGACAGTTCGTTCTTGCTGCCGCGCTGCTGCCGACACTGTCGCTGGCTCAAAGCAGGACGCCGGAAGAAGGCTCGCACTACCGTCTGGTCCGGCCGGCGCAGCCGGTCGACACCGGCAACAAGATCGAAGTGCTCGAGTTCTTCTGGTACGGCTGCCCGCACTGCGCGACGTTCGAGCCCGATCTCGAAGCGTGGCGCAAGAAGATGCCGGCCGACGCCGAGTACCGGCGCTGCCCGGTCGCGTTCGACCAGAGCCGGTCGGCGCACTCTAAGATCTACTACGCGCTGGAACAACTGAAACGCACCGAAGCGTTGCACGAGAAGGTCTTCACTGCGATGCACGCGAACCGCAAGCGCATGCTCGACACTGACGAGATTGCCGACTTCATGGCCGCCAACGGCATCGACCGCAAACAGTGGCTCGACACTTTCAACTCGTTTTCGGTGGCCACGCAGACGCGCCGCGCCGCGCAGACCTGGACCGCCTACAAGCTCGACGGCACGCCCGCGGTGGCCATCGACGGCAAATTCATGACCGCGCCTTCGATGGCCGGCAGCCGCGCCGGTGCGCTGGCGGTGATGGACTACCTGATCGAACGCGCACGCGCCGAGCGCGGCAAGAAGTAGGCGCCGCGCAGTTGCCCGCAGCGGCCCGGCTCGTCCGGGCCGTTTTTCCTCCGTCGCCCACATGCGGGAGCAAGACCGGCTCGATGACGCAGGGTCCGGCGTAATATTGATCGGATGCTGACCGATCGTTCCGTCGTTGAGATCGCGGAACGGAAAAATCGGAACATTCGCGCCGCGTTTGCGCGCGGGTTCTCTTCTTCCCGACCGCTGCATGCCCATTCTGCGCTGCGAATCCCGCGCCGCGTGCTGATTGGCTGCGCGCTGTGCCTGGTGGCGACGGTTGGTCTCGGCGCAATCGCAGGCGCGCAGACACAGTCGCCCGCCACGGCAGCCGCGCCGGGTTCCCGGATTCTCGACGGCCAGAGCTTCAGCGGGCAGGTCGGCGCACAGGGCAAGACCAAGTCCTACAACACCGACTCGATCGTGTTCGCCGACGGCCACTTTGTCTCGACCGACTGCGTCCAGTACGGTTTCACCCGCGCCCCCTACACCGCCGAGCGCGTCGGCGACGCGATCCGCTTTCGCGCCGTGACCACGAGCCCGACGCACGGAACGATGACCTGGGAGGGCTCGATCCGCGGCGACGAGGCGCAGGCCGAGTACCGCTGGGTTCGCGAGCGCTGGTTCTGGACCCAGCGCGGCGAATACTGGTTCAAGGGGCAGCGCGATGGCGCAGCTCGCTGAACACGCTGCAACGAGGCGGCGGCCGTGGCTGCGCTACCTCGCCCTGTTGCTCGCCATCGTGCTGCTGAACCTGCTGGGCGGCTGGCTGGTGGCACAGTTCGAGTTCACGCTGACGCCGATCAACAGCGACATGGTCTACTCGCTGCTGTTGCTCACCGCCGCCGTGTACGTACTGATCATCGCGATGCCATTCGTGCCCGGCATCGAAATCGGCCTGGCGCTGCTCTTCTTTCTCGGCCCGGCCGGCGTGCCTCTGGTCTACCTGTGCAACCTGCTGGCGCTGGCGGTGGCGTTTCTCGTCGGTCGCCTGATCCCGCTACACCTGATTGCGCGGCTGTTCGGCTGGCTGCGCATGGAGCGCGCGCGCGGCATGATCGAGCAGATGGCAGCCTGCCCGCCGCAGGCTCGGCTCATGCGCGTTCTCGAAGCGGCGTCGGCTGGCTGGGCGCGTCGACTGCTGCTGCACCGCCATCTCGCCGCCGCCGTCGTGCTGAATCTGCCGGGCAACGCCGCGATCGGCGGCGCCGG
This sequence comes from Burkholderiaceae bacterium, assembly GCA_041565015.1. Lineage (GTDB taxonomy): Bacteria > Pseudomonadota > Gammaproteobacteria > Burkholderiales > Burkholderiaceae_F > JADJWR01. The sequence goes on along the minus strand of JBFGOX010000140.1, from coordinate 4,532 downwards.
CGGCATTGCGATGATCGCCGGCATGAGCCACCTGTTCCGCTTTCCGGTTTTCATCCTGACGATGGCGATCGCCACCACGCCGGTGCCGGTTCTGATCCTGCTGACGACATGAGAGGCCGGCCCCAATAGCGACGAGTGCCCGCCGCGGCCGATCCCGGCTCGGCTATCCGCCGGGGCACGGCCGAGTAGCATCGGCAGACTTGACCCGCTACGAGCATGATGACCGTCGCGACTTCTCAAGAGCGGCCGCGGGCGCGGACACTGTGGTTGCGGCTTGCACTGCTCCTGGCCGCGATCGTTGTTCTCAACATGGCCGGCGGCTGGCTCGTCGCCCAGTTCGACTTCACGATCCGGCCGAGCAACAGCGACATGATCTACCGCCTCGTGCTGGTGGCCGCCCTCGTTTACGTGCTGGCCATGGCGATGCCGTTCGTGCCGGGCATCGAAATCGGACTGGCGGTCATGCTGGCGATGGGTCCTGCCGGCGTGCCGTTCGTCTACGTCTGCACGCTGCTGGCCTTGGCGCTCGCTTTTCTGATCGGCCGCTTCATTCCGCTGTCTCTGATCGCGCGGCTTTTCGCATGGCTGCACCTGAAGCGCGCGAGCGCGATGGTCGCCGAGCTGGCGTCCCGCCCGCCGGATGAGCGCCTCGGCGTCCTGTGCCAGCAGGCGCCGGCCGGCTGGGCAATACGGCTGCTCGTCTATCGACACCTGGCCGTCGCGGTCGTGTTGAACCTGCCGGGTAACGCGGTGATCGGCGGCGCCGGCGGCATCGCGATGATCGCTGGAATGAGCCATCTGTTCCGCTTTCCCCTGTTCATGCTGACGATGGCGATCGCCATCACGCCGGTACCGATCATCATGGTGCTGACCCGCTGAAGGCGCCGGACTGCGCTTGCGCCGCCGCGATGAAAGTATGTCGAAACGCGTACGCATGATGTGCAGTTCCACAAAGCGCCGAGGGTCAAGACGCGCACAGGCGTGTTGAATCGAACGACTGCGCGCAGTAAGTTGTCTGCACGCAAAACCAGTGGCGCACGCGGGAGGCCGATTCAATGCACTGCAACCCGACCTGCAAGCCGCCCGCACGCAAGCGGCGGGCGCTGCTGCTGGCCACATTGCTGGCCTGCGGCGCCCCACTGTCGAGCCTCGCACAGCAGTCCCGCCTTGCCGACGATTCCGGTCCGCCGCCCTCGCGCGACGGACTGCTCGACGGCACGTGGTTCGGCGGCGACTGGGGCCACGAGGACAAGCCGGCCTACACCCATGACCTCGTCGAATTCACCGGCGGGCAATTCAGCTCGAAGTGCTGCGCCAGGCTCGGCTTCGTGCCGGCACCGTACGAAGCCGAACGCATCGGCGACGCGATTCGCTTCTCGGCGGTGACGCATAGTCCGACGCACGGCACGATGGTGTGGCGGGGCACCGTGCGCGACGGGCAGGTCGAGGCTACCGTGCAATGGCGGCGCGAACAGTTCCTGTGGACGCACGAGAACGAGTTCTGGTTCAAGGGGCAGTACGCCAACAAGGTCGCCTGTCGGTAAGCCTGAACGCGACGGGCCGCGCAAGGCGGCCGTTGCTGCGGCCGCCGCGCTGACCGCTGGCGAGTCCCGCACCAAGGCCGAACCTCCGCTGACGCGCTAGAGTGACGGCCACGACGCGCGTCGACGGCGCCGGTTCGCGCGCCGAATCGCGCTGACCGAGTCACTCTTGGAGCCAGCCATGATCCTGACGACAACGCCGGAAGTCGCCGGCCGTCCCGTCGAACGCTATCTCGGCATCGTCACCGGCGAGGCGATCGTCGGCGCCAACGTGTTCCGCGACTTCTTTGCCAGCATCCGCGACATCGTCGGCGGCCGCGCCGGCGGCTACGAGAAGGCGCTGCGCGGTGCGCGCGAGATCGCCTTCGAGGAAATCGAGGCCGAGGCGCAGAAGCTCGGCGCCAATGCGGTGATCGGCATCGACATCGACTACGAAACGCTCGGCAACGGCGGCGGCATGCTGATGGTGACCGTGGCCGGCACAGCGGTGACGCTGAAGTAACCGGCGCGGCCGGCGTCGACTCCCCCCGCATCGCACCTTCGCCCTCCCGCTGCATGAACGTATTTCTCACCGGCGCCTCCAGCGGCATCGGCGCCGCGCTGGCGGCGGAATTCGCGCGCCGCGGTGCCACGCTCGGCCTGGTCGCCCGGCGGCGCGAGGCGCTCGAGTCGCTGGCCGCGCAGCTGCCGGGCCAGCACCACGGTCACGCGGCCGACGTCACCGACCAGGCCGCGCTGATCGCCGCCGCCAAGGCATTCGAGCAGGCGGCCGGCGGCGCCGACATCGTGGTGGCCAACGCCGGTATCTCGGTGGGCGTACTGACCGAGCACTATGAGGACCTCGACGCCTTCGGCGACGTATTCGAGACCAACGTGCTGGCGATGGCCTACACGTTCCACCCGTTCATCGCGCCGATGCGCGCGCGCGGACGCGGCACGCTGGTCGGCATCGCCAGCGTGGCCGGCATCCGCGGCCTTCCGGGCTCGGAGGCGTACTGCGCATCGAAGGCGGCCGTCATCAGCTACTGCGAGAGCCTGCGCGTCGAACTGAAGCGCACCGGCGTGAAAGTGGCGACGATCGCACCGGGCTTCGTGCGCACACCGCTGACGGCGAAGAACCCGTACCGGATGCCGTTCCTGATCGAGGCGGAAGTCTTCGCTCGGCAGGCGGTCGACGCGATGCTGGCCGGCGTCTCGTACAAGGTGATCCCCTGGCAGATGGGACTAGTGGCCAAGCTGCTGCGTCTGCTGCCGAACCCGGTGTTCGACCGCGCCTTTGGCAACCGCCCGTACAAACCGCGCCGGCAGGCGGGGGCTGCCGACTGAATCGGGCGCGTGCTCGCAGCTTGCACCGCATGAGCGAGACCTTCACCGACGCGCTCGGCCAGAACTTCGCATGCGCCGACGACGCGCGCATCGTCTCGCTGGTGCCGTCGATCACCGAGACGCTGCTCGCGCTCGGGCTGCGCAAGCAGGTCGTCGGCCGCACCGGTTTCTGCATTCATCCACGCGAGATCGTCCGCGGGATTCCCAAAGTCGGCGGCACCAAGGACGTCAAGCTCGACGCCTTGCGCCGGCTGCGGCCATCGCACGTGATCGTCAACGTCGACGAGAACGAGGCGCCCACGGTCGAAGCGCTGCGCGAGTTCGTGCCGCAGGTGATCGTCACTCACCCGAACGAGCCGGCCGACAACCTGGCGCTCTACCGCATGCTTGGCGGCATCTTTGGCCGCCGCCACGCCGCCGAGTCGCTGTGCGTGCAGTTGCAAGGGCAGTTGGACGCACTGGCCGCCGCCGACTGGGCGCGCGAACCGGCGCTTTACCTGATCTGGAAAGATCCCTGGATGACGGTCGCCGCCGACACCTATATCGCGCGCACGCTCGCGCTGGTCGGCTGGCAGGTGCCGCATGCGGGCGGCGGGTTCAGCGGCGCGGCGCGTTATCCGCAACTGGCCGATCTCAAGGCCGAGGCGGCCCGCGTCGACCGCGTCCTGCTGTCGACCGAGCCGTACATGTTCCGCGAGCAGCACGTCGCCGAGTTGCGCAAGCGGCTGCCGCGCACACCGATCGACCTGATCGACGGCGAATGGACCAGCTGGTACGGCGTGCGCGCCATTCGCGGGCTGGGCGCACTTGTCGAGTTCCGCCGCGCGCGGCTGCCGCGCGCCTGATGACGACAGCGCGCTCAGCCGCCGGCGCGCAGGCGGCCGAAACCGGCCTCGAGGTCGGCGATCAGGTCCTCCGCATCCTCGAGGCCGGCGCCGATGCGAAAGAGGAACCCTCCGCCAGCCGCCGGCCGGACGGTCCGCTCCGGTGTCGAGGGAATCAGCAGGCTCTCGAAGCCGCCCCACGAATAGCCGCGACCGAAAAGCTGCATGCCGTCGACGAAGGCGTGGAAGTTCGCCTCGGCGATGCCGGGCTTCAGCCGCGTACCGAACAGGCCCGAGGCGCCGCTCATGTCACGCTGCCACAGCGCATGGCCCGGATCGTCGGCATCGGCCGGGTAAAGGACCCGCTCGACCTCCGGCTGCTGCTTGAGCCAGGCGATCAGCCGCTCGGCGGTCGCGCGATGCTGCACCAGCCGCGCGCCGAGTGAACGCAGTCCGCGCAGCGCCAGCCAGCAGTCGTCGGCACTGGTGATGAGCCCGTAGTGCATGATCGTTTCACGCATGCGCGGCCAGGCCCGTTCATTGCAGGTGACGGTGCCCATCAGCAGGTCCGAATGGCCGCCGATGTACTTGGTCGCCGCATGCAGCGAGACGTCGACGCCGTGCGCGAGCGGCTGGAAATACAGCGGCGTGGCCCAGGTGTTGTCGATCACGCTCACCGCATCGCGTGCGCGAGCGACTTCGGCCAGCAGCGGCACATCCTGCATCTCGAAGGTCAGCGAGCCGGGCGACTCCAGGTACAGCAGCCTCGTGTTCGGCCGGAACAGCGCCTCGACCGCCGTTCTGCCGCCTTCGCTGACGCAAGGATCGTAGAAGCTCGCCT
>JBFGOX010000139.1:0-6904 GCA_041565015.1 Burkholderiaceae bacterium | reverse complement strand
GTGCTGGACGGCTATGCCGGCCCGAAGCTCGACGTCTGGGCCGTGTACCCCAGCCGCCGCCACCTGTCGGCGAAGGTCCGCGCCTTTGTCGACTTCCTGGCCGAAGTTTTCGCAGCCGATCCGCTTTGCCCGCCGCCGCCGGTGAGCGGCCCCGGCCCGCGAAAGCCGCGCCGACGGCGCTGATCTGCCGGGCGGTGACGCGTCGGCCTCTTGCTGCCTTGCACCAATAGACGCGTGCCTCTAGCGGTCCCGATTGACCGCGGCCGTCCGGCTCAGAAATAGTACGAACGTTCGCTTTATTTCGGAGCCGCTGGCGTCGCTGCCGATCTCGCTCCGACTCTTCCCGCATGAGCCTCGTCACCGCCATCAGTTCGATCACCGCGCCGCTGCGCGATTCGCTGCGTCCGCGCAAGGGCGACATCACGCGGGCGGCGATCGTCGAGACGGCGCTGGCCATCGCCCGCCGCGACGGCCTCGAAGGGCTGACGATCGGCGCGCTGGCCGCGCAGATGCGGATGAGCAAGAGCGGCGTGTTCGCGCACTTCGGCGCCCGCGAGGAGTTGCAGCGCGCCGTGCTGGCCGAGTACGCGGCGCGTTTCGTCGACACGGTGCTGCGTCCGGCGGTGCGTCGGCCGCGCGGACTGGCGCGGCTGCAGGCGATCCTCGACAACTGGCTCAAGCTGATGGCGCGCGAGATCGAGCAGGGCTGCCTGATGATCAGCGGCAGCACCGAGTACGACGACCGCCCTGGGCCGATGCGCGATGCGGTCGTCGAGATCATTCGCGGCTGGACCGCCGAACTGCTGCACGCGATCGAGGACGCCAAGGCGACCGGCGAACTGCGCGCGGATCTCGACGCCGGGCAACTCGCTTTCGAGATCTACGGGCTGATGCTTGGCTTCCACCAGAACGCGCGGCTGCTGCGCGCCACCAACAGCGCGCGCCGTGCGCGCGCCGGCCTGCAGCGGCTGATCGAAGCCGCGCGCAGCAGGCCCGATTCACCGCGCCGTGCCGCTGCCGGCCGCCGGCCTACCGTCTCCAGCCGCGCCACGCCCGGTTCCGGGCGCAAGGCGCGAATGCCGTCACCCTGAGGAGCAGTCATGCCCATTTACACGCCCCCGCTGCGCGACCAGCAGTTCGTGATGCACGAGTTGCTCGGCGCGGCCGACTTGTTCAATCAGATGCCGCGCTACGCGGAAGTCGATGCCGACGTGATCAATCACGTGCTCGATGAGGCAGGCCACTTCTGCGCCGAGGAACTGCTGCCGATCAACCAGTCCGGCGACGAGGAGGGCTGCACGTACGATCCCGAGACGAAGGAGGTGCGCACGCCGAAAGGTTTCCGCGAGGCCTACGACCATTTCCGCACCGCGCACTGGCAGGGGCTTGCCGCCGAGCACGAGTACGGCGGCCAGGGGCTGCCACACCTGCTGCAGATCGCGCTGTACGAGATGCAGTACTCGACCAACCAGGCGTGGGCGATGTATCCCGGGCTCACCGTCGGTGCCTACGAGTGCCTGCTGGCGCATGGCTCGACCGCGCAGAAGGACCTTTATCTGCCGAAGCTGACCTCCGGCGAATGGACCGGCACGATGTGCCTGACCGAGCCGCACTGCGGCACCGACCTCGGCATGTTGCGCACGAAGGCCGAGCCGCAGGTCGATGGCAGCTACTCGATCACCGGCGAGAAGATCTTCATCTCCTCCGGCGAGCACGACATGGCCGCGAACATCGTGCACCTGGTGCTGGCGCGTCTGCCCGACGCGCCAGCCGGTACCAAGGGGATCTCGCTGTTCGTGGTGCCGAAGTTCGTTCCAGAGGGTGAGGGGGCCGAGGCGAAGGTCGGAGCGCGCAACGGCATCCACTGCGGCGGCATCGAGGACAAGATGGGCATTCACGGCAACGCCACCTGCCATATGGTGCTGGAGAATGCGAAAGGCTGGCTCGTCGGCGCGCCGAACAAGGGTCTGAACGCGATGTTCGTGATGATGAACGGCGCGCGGCTGGCGGTCGGCGTGCAGGGGCTTGGCATCACCGAGGCGGCGTACCAGAACGCCGTGGCGTATGCGAGGGACCGCGGCCAGGGCCGCTCGCTGTCTGGCGTGAAGGCGCCCGACAAGCCTGCCGACCCGATCATCGTCCACCCGGACGTGCGCAAGATGCTGCTGACCGCGCGCGCCTATGCCGAAGGCGGCCGTGCATTCGCGTACTGGACCGCGCTGCAGGCCGATGCGCAGCTGCATCACCCGGACGAGGAGGCGCGCAAGTTCGGCGCCGAAATGATGGCGCTGATGACGCCGGTGGTGAAGGCGTTCCTGACCGACAACGGCTTCGACTGCGCCTCGCAGTGCCTGCAGGTCTTCGGCGGCCACGGTTACATTCGCCAGTGGGGGATGGAGCAACTGGTCCGCGACGCGCGTATCAACATGATCTACGAGGGCACCAACACCATCCAGTCGCTCGACCTGCTGGGTCGCAAGGTGCTGCTCGACAACGGCGCCAAGCTGAAGCAGTTCGGCAAGCTGGTGCAGGAGTTCATCGAGCAGCACGGCACCCGGCCGGACATGAACGAGTTCGTCACGCCGCTGGCCGATATCGGCGAGAAGGTGACGAAGTTGACGATGGAAATCGGCATGAAGGCGTTTCAGAATCAGGACGAGGCCGGCGCGGCCGCCGTCGACTACCTGCGCGTGATCGGCCATCTGGTCTTTGCCTATTTCTGGGCAAGAATGGCGCTGATCGCGCTGCAGCGGATCGATGCCGACGGGGCCAAGGTCGACCCCTTCTACATCGCCAAGCTGTCCACAGCACGCTTCTATTTCCAGCGCCTGCTGCCGGAGACCGCCTATCACATCCGTGCGGCACGTTCTGGCGCGAAGAGCGTGATGGAACTCGAAGCGGAAATGTTCTGAGCGGACGTATCCCGTTGCCCGCGCCGCGCGCCGCCGATGCCTGCGTGCGCGCGACCGGGCAGGTGCGACGCATCACGAATAACAAATCACGGATGACGGAGAGTCCATGAGCAATTTCATCGTCAAGAAAGTCGCCGTGCTCGGCGCCGGCGTGATGGGCGCGCAGATCGCTGCGCACTGCGTCAACGCGAAGGTGCCGGTGCTGCTGTTCGACCTGGCCGCGAAAGATGGGCCGAAGAACGGCATCGTCCTGAAGGCGATCGAGGGCCTGAAGAAACTGAACCCGGCGCCGCTTGGCGTCAAGGAAGACGCGCAGTTCATCGAAGCGGCGAACTACGACGAGCATCTCGAGCTTCTGCAGGGCTGCGACCTGGTGATCGAGGCGATCGCCGAGCGGCTCGACTGGAAGCACGACCTGTACAGGAGGGTCGCGCCGCACATTCGGCCGGACGCGATTTTTGCGTCGAATACGTCGGGGCTGCCGATTGGAAAGCTCTCGGAGGTCATGGACGGGGACCTGAAGTCGCGTTTCTGCGGCGTGCACTTCTTCAATCCGCCGCGTTACATGCACCTGGTCGAGCTGATCCCGACGCCGGCCACGCGCGCCGAGATCCTCGATGACCTCGAAACGTTCCTGACCAGCACGCTGGGCAAGGGCGTGGTGCGCGCCAAGGACACGCCGAATTTCATCGCCAACCGCGTCGGCATCTTCGGCATGCTGGCCACCATCAAGGAGGCGGAGAAGTACGGCATCGCCTATGACGTGGTCGATGACCTGACCGGCTCGAAGCTGGGCCGCGCCAAGAGCGCCACCTTCCGCACGGCCGACGTCGTCGGACTGGACACGATGGCGCACGTGATCAAGACGATGCAGGACACCCTGCCGAAGTCGATTGATCCGTTCGCCGAGCATTTCGCCACGCCGCCGGTGCTCAAGGCGCTGGTGGACAAGGGCGCGCTCGGACAGAAGGCCAAGGCCGGCTTCTATCGCAAGGACGGCAAGGTCATCAAGGTCCTCGATCCGAAGAAACAAGACTACGTCGAATCGGCCGGCAAGGCCGACGAGCTGGTCGCGCGCATCCTGAAGAAGAAGGATCCCGCCGAGCGGCTGAAGCTGCTGCGCGAGACCGATCATCCACAGGCGAAGTTCCTGTGGGCGATCTTCCGCGACGCGTTCCACTACATCGCCGTGCACCTGGAGTCGATCGCGCATACGGCGCGCGATGTCGACTTCGCGCTGCGCTGGGGCTTCGGCTGGAGCACGGGCCCGTTCGAGACCTGGCAGGCCGCCGGCTGGAAGCAGATCGCGGAATGGGTTAAGGCCGACATCGACGCCGGTGAAGCGTTGTCGAAGGCGCCGCTGCCGTCGTGGGTGTTCGATGGGCCGGTGGTCAAGGCAGGCGGCGTGCACACAAGGGACGGCTCATGGTCGCCGCAGGCGAAGCAGTTCGTCGCCCGCTCGCAACTTCCGGTCTACGCCCGGCAATTGTTCCGCGCGCCGGTGGTCGGTGAAGGCGTGCCAAGCGGGCACACCGGCGGCAAGACCGTGCACGAGGACGACTCGGTGCGAATCTGGACCGCTGGCGACGGACTGGCCGCGGAGGTGCTGGTGCTGTCGCTGAAGACGAAGATGCACGCGATCGGCCCCGGCGTGCTGGCCGGCATGCACAAGGCGGTCGAACTCGCCGAGCAGAAATACCGTGGTCTCGTGATCTGGTCGCCCGACGATCCGTTCTCGGTCGGCGCCGACCTGCAGGCGATGATGCCGGTCTTCATGCAGGGCGGTGCCAAGGCCATCGGCGTCGAGGTCGAGAAGTTCCAGCAGGCGATGATGCGGCTGAAGTATTCGCAGGTGCCAGTTGTCGGCGCCGTCAGCGGCATGGCGCTCGGCGGCGGCTGCGAAACGCTGCTTCATTGCGCCAAGCGCGTGGCGAGCCTGGAAAGCTACATCGGCCTGGTCGAGGTCGGCGTCGGTCTGATTCCCGGCGGTGGCGGCCTCAAGGAAGGTGCGCTGCGCGGCGCGATGGCCGCCCAGGCGGCCGGCATGACGGACGTGTTCCCGTTCATCCGCAGCTGGTTCACCAATGTGGCGATGGCCAACGTCGCGAAATCGGCGCTCGAGGCGCGGGCGATGGGCTACCTGACTCCGAGCGACACGATCGTCTTCAACGGTTACGAACTGCTGTGGACCGCGATCGGCGAAGCCTTCGCGCTGCACGCCACCGGCTACCGGCCGCCGCATCGACCCAAGGGTTTCGCGGTGGCCGGCCGCAGCGGCGTGGCGACGATCAAGGCGCAACTGGTCAACATGCGCGACGGCGGCTTCATCAGCGCGCACGACATGCACCTGGCAGTCTCGATCGCCGACGTGCTGTGCGGCGGCGACGTCGAGGCCGGCTCATTGATCGACGAGCAATGGCTGCTCGATCTGGAGCGCAAGCATTTCATGGGCCTCGTCAACCACCCGAAGTCGCAGGAACGCATGATGGGGATGATGCAGACAGGGAAGCCGGTCAGGAACTGACGGGCTAGACAGAGAACGAGGGGGCTCGGCGGTTCCAGTCTCGCGCTTGCAGGCGCTCGCCGCTCCGTCGGCGCGAAGCTGGCGCTTCACGAAACCCCGCCTCCGCCCCCACGTGGACCGCCAGCCAAGTTGAAGAAACGAGGAGTTGAGAATGAGTCGACAAGTCCAGAATGCCTACATCGTCGCCGCCACGCGCACGCCGATCGGCAAGGCGCCGAAGGGCGTCTTTCGCAACACCAGGCCAGACGACCTGCTGATCGCCGCTATCCGCGGCGCGATTGCACAGGTGCCGAACCTCGATCCGCAGGTGATCGAGGATGCGATCGTCGGCTGCGCGATGCCGGAGGCCGAGCAGGGCCTGAACGTCGCCCGCATCTCGGTGCTGCTGGCCGGGCTCCCGGATTCGGTCGGCGGAGTGACGATCAACCGCTTCTGCGCTTCCGGGCTGACGGCGGTGCAGATGGCGGCCGACCGCATTCGTGTCGGCGAGGCGGACGTGATGATCGCCGGCGGCACCGAGTCGATGAGCCTGGTGCCGATGACCGGCAACAAGCCGTCGTTCAATTCGGACATCTTCGAGCGAGACGAGAACATCGGCATCGCCTATGGCATGGGCATGACCGCCGAGAAGGTGGCCGCGCAGTGGAAGGTCACGCGCGAAGCGCAGGACGAATTCGCGCTGTCTTCGCACCAGAAAGCGATCGCCGCGCAGAAGGCGGGCGAGTTCACGGATGAAATCACGCCGTTCGAAGTGGTCGAGAAATCCGCCAACTTGTCCTCGCGGCAGCTCGACGAAAAGAAATCGACCGTCTCGCTCGACGAAGGACCGCGCGCCGACAGCACGATCGAAGCGCTGGCCAAGCTGCGCCCGGTGTTCGCCGCCAAGGGCAGTGTGACCGCTGGCAACAGCTCGCAGACTTCCGATGGCGCCGGCGCGCTGATCCTGGCCAGCGAACGGGCGGTCAAGCAGCACAACCTGACGCCGCTGGCGCGCTTCGTCAGCTTCGCGATCAAGGGCGTGCCGCCGCAGATCATGGGCATCGGCCCGAAGGAAGCGATCCCGCTCGCGCTGAAGCATGCCGGACTGAAGGCCGAAGACATGGGCTGGATCGAACTGAACGAAGCCTTCGCGGCGCAGGCGCTCGCCGTGATCAACGACCTCGGTCTGGACAAGTCGAAGGTCAACCCGATGGGCGGCGCGATCGCGCTCGGCCATCCGCTGGGCGCCACCGGTGCGATCCGCTCGGCGACCGTCGTGCATGCGCTGCGCCGACATGATCTGAAGTACGGCATGGTGACGATGTGCGTCGGCACCGGCATGGGGGCGGCGGGCATCTTCGAGCGCGTGTAGCGCCCGCTGCTCGCTAACGCGAGCCTTCTGCTCGCACGTGCGCTCGCAGCGGGAAAGTTGGGCGGGCGAGCTTGGGGCGGCCCGGCGCTCGCCCGCACGACAACTGCCACTGCCCCG
>JBFGOX010000138.1:0-6916 GCA_041565015.1 Burkholderiaceae bacterium | reverse complement strand
GCGTCACGTCGAGCAGCAGCACGTCCTTGCGATCTCCGGAAAGCACCGAGCCCTGGATCGCCGCGCCCACGGCCACAGCCTCGTCCGGATTGACGTCCTTGCGCGGTTCCTTGCCGAAGAACTCCTTGACCTTCTCCTGCACCTTCGGCATGCGCGTCTGACCACCGACCAGGATGATGTCGTTGATGTCGGAGGCCTTCACGCCGGCGTCCTTGATGGCGAGCCGGCACGGTTCGATGGTGCGCTCGATCAGGTCCTCGACCAGCGCCTCGAACTTCGAGCGCGTCAGCTTCATGTTCAGGTGCTTCGGCCCGCTGGCGTCCGCCGTGATGTACGGCAGGTTGATCTCGGTCTGCGTGCCCGACGACAGTTCGATCTTCGCCTTCTCGGCCGCGTCCTTCAGACGCTGCAGCGCCAGCACGTCCTTCGACAGGTCGGCGCCGGATTCCTTCTTGAACTCGGTGACCACGTAATCGATGATCCGCTGGTCGAAGTCCTCGCCGCCGAGGAACGTGTCGCCATTGGTCGACAGCACCTCGAACTGCTTCTCGCCCTCGACATCGGCGATCTCGATGATCGAGATGTCGAAAGTGCCGCCGCCAAGGTCATACACGGCGATCTTGCGGTCGCCCTTGCCGTGCTTGTCCAGGCCGAACGCGAGCGCCGCCGCGGTCGGTTCGTTGATGATCCGCTTGACATCAAGTCCGGCGATGCGACCGGCGTCCTTCGTGGCCTGGCGCTGAGAATCGTTGAAGTAAGCCGGCACCGTGATCACCGCCTCGGTGACCGCCTCGCCGAGATAATCCTCGGCCGTCTTCTTCATCTTGCGCAGTACTTCGGCCGATACCTGCGGCGGCGCGATGGCCTTGCCGCGCGCTTCGACCCAGGCGTCCGCATTGGACGCCTTGACGATCTTGTACGGCATCAGCTTGATGTCTTTCTGGACCTCTTTTTCCTCGAAGCGCCGGCCGATCAGCCGCTTGACGGCATATAGGGTGTTGGTCGGATTGGTGACCGCCTGCCGCTTGGCCGGTGCACCGACCAGGATTTCGCCGTCCTCCATGTAGGCGACGATCGACGGCGTGGTGCGCGCGCCTTCGCTGTTCTCGATGACCTTGACCTGGCCGCCCTCAAGAATGGCGACGCACGAATTGGTCGTGCCCAGGTCGATGCCGATGATCTTGCCCATTTCGTTCCCCCAGTCGGAAGCTCTGCGGCGCAATCGCGCCCGTCATTGTTCAATGTGTGTGTGTTGCAGCCCAGTTCAAGCCTGCGCAACCGTGACCAGCGCCGGCCGCAGCACGCGATCGGCGATCCGCCAGCCCTTTTGCAGCACGCTGACCACGTGATTGGCCGGTACGCCGCCGGCCGAATCCGCCGGCACCATCGAAATGGCCTGGTGGAAATGCGGGTCGAATTTCTGCCCTGCCGGATTGATCTCCGCCAACCGCCCCTTTTCGAAGGCGGTGCGCAACTGGCGCAGCGTCAGCTCGACACCCTCGCGCATCGCCTGCGGCGTGGCATTTTCGACCTCCAGGGCCTTTTCCAGGCTGTCGGCAACCGGCACCAGCGCCTCGGCGAAGGACTCGATCGCGTACTTGTGCGCCTTGGCGATGTCTTCCTGCGCCCGCCGACGCGTGTTCTCAATCTCCGCCGCGGCGCGCACGTACAGGTCGTAGTTCTCATTCGCCTTGGCGAGCGCCGCCTGCAGTTCGGACTCGACATCGGCCACGCTGGCCGACGGCAGCGCCGCCGCCACGTCAGTCTGCGCGACCGGGTCGGCCGCCTCTTCGGCCGGCGGTCCCTTGCCCGGCTCGGCCGGCTTGTCGACCGGATCGTGCTCCGGTGCGTTCATGCATCCTCCGGAAAAAATCGTCTTTTCAATAACTTGGTTCAGATTGGGGGCGATCGCCACGATTTCAAGCCATGTGCTTCCCGCGCTCGCAGCGACACTCTTTCGAAGGCCGGCCGACCGCGATCCGTGTTCGCCCGATCGCGGCCGGGCGACAGCATGCGGGACGAACAGCCTCGGCTGCGCGCAAGTGCCCGTTTTGACAGGGTCGACGCCCCCAAGCGCGGCCAGCGACGACGATCGGCGCGCGTAGGGTCTACGTGGGTCTTCGGATCGCCGAACGGGGACCGGTTGTCGAGCCGGACGGCACGTTAACCCGATCGACTTCGCGGCTTGATGCGACCGCACATCACCTATCCGTCGAACAGCGCGGGATTGCCGCCGCTTTTCGTTGGCGCCGACAATTCCGGCATCTGATCAAGCACCCGGCAGAACGACAATGCGCAACGATGACTGGTTCGAAGTCGACAATCGCGAGAATCGCTTTTTCTCGCAATTGCCATCGGTGCTGCTTGCTGTCGTCGCCATCGGCATGATCGTGCTCGTCAATGCGGGGGCCCCGCACGCGACCCCAGCAGCTGGCGCCCTGCCCGGCAAGGCGGATCCGGGCGCGCCGACGATCGAAGCCGTGCAGCCCGCGGCCAAGCCCGCGGCCAGTCGCGCCTAGCAGCGATCCGGCTGGACCAGGCGCTTGCGCATGATCTGCGCCGTCGCCGGGCAGAGTTCGGCAAACTGGCGCGTCGCGCGAAGCATCGGTGGCGCCTGCTCGCGGCTGATCGACTGGTAGCCGAGCCGGCTGAAGTACGCGGCCGCCCCGGTCGTCAGCAGGTACAGCTCGCGCCAGCCCGACCGGACCGCATGCGCCTCGGCGGCCGCCACGAGCGCGGCGCCGTCGCCCTGACCGCGCTCGAGCGGCGCCACCGCCAAAGAACGCAACAGCGCCGCCTCCTCGAGCGGCTGCAGCCCGACGACACCGGTCCAGCGATCGCCGCGGCGGATGCCAAACAACCGCAGTCCCGGCGCATCGGCCAGATCGTCGGTCGGCAGGCCGGCCTCGGCCAGCAGGCCGCACGCCTGCGCAATGGTCGGCGACGCATCGGCTAATTCGGTCATGGCCATCGTCCGGCAGCGGCCGATCAGCGCGGCGCGCCGCCAAGTTTGGCCTCGATCGCGCTCTGCTCGGCCTGTGCTTCGCGCTCGGCGCGTCGGGCCCGCTCGACCGGCCAGCCGCCCAGATTGTCCGCCGCGACGTCGGCCAGCGCATGGATGAACGTCGGCGATTCGTTCAGGCAAGCGATGTAGTGAAACGTCTTGCCGCCGGCGGTCAGGAACTCCTGCCGGCCTTCGATGTTGATTTCCTCCAGCGTCTCCAGGCAGTCGGCAACGAAACCCGGGCAGATCACGTCGACGCGCTGCACGCCCCGGCGGCCCAGCGCCTGCAGCGTCGGTGCCGTGTACGGCTGCAGCCATTCAGCCTTGCCGAAACGCGACTGGAAGGTGACGAGATAGTCGTCCTTGGCCAGCCCGAGCGCCTCGCCGAGCAGCCGCCCGGTCTTGCGGCACTCGCAGTGGTACGGGTCGCCCAGGTCGAGCGTACGCCGCGGCACACCGTGAAAGCTCATCACCAGCTTGCCACCGGATTCGCGCAGCGTGCCGTGCCGCGCCCAGTGTTCCAGCACTGATTTTTTCAGCGCTTCGATATAGCCGGGATGGTCATGGAAATGCTTGACGGTCCGCAGTTCGGGCACGTTGCGCATGCGCGCCAGTTCGCCGCTGACGGCGTCGAACACCGTGGCGGTGGTGCTCGCCGAATACTGCGGATACAGCGGCAACACCACGATGCGCTCGGTATTCGCCGCGCGCATCTCCGCCAGCACGCGCGGAATCGACGGTTCGCCGTAGCGCATCGCCAGCCGCACATCGACGTCAAGGCCGCGCTCGCCGAGGTAGCCGCGCAGCAGCAGCGCCTGCTGCTCGGAGTGAAACATCAGCGGCGAACCCGCCTCGGTCCAGATCGTCGCGTACTTGGCCGCCGACCGTTTCGGCCGCACGTTAAGGATCACGCCATAAAGGATCGGCAGCCAGACCGCGCGCGGGATCTCGACCACGCGCGGATCGGCGAGGAACTGCTTCAGGTAGCGACGAACGGCGCCCGGCTCGGGCGCCTGCGGCGTGCCGAGGTTGACCAGCAGCACCGCCGTGCGCGACAGGGTGCCGTGGGTGTATTCGGGTTCTTTGTCGAAGGGCATCGCAGGCGGCCCGGTTGTGGGCAGAGCACGGATGTTATCGCCGTGCCGAGCGACGGCTTGACGGCTACTCGCGCGACAGCGCCGACGACAGCAACCGGGCCGTGATGTCGACGATCGGGATCACCCGTTCGTAGTCCATGCGGGTGGGACCGATCACGCCGAGGGTGCCAACCACCTTGCCATCGACTTCGTACGGCGAAACGACGAGGCTCATTTCGTCGAGCGGCACTGTCGTCGACTCGCCGCCGATGTAGATCTGCACCCCCTGCGCGCGGCTGGAAATTTCCAGCAACTGCATCAGCCGCGTCTTGTGCTCGAACAGGTCGAAGGCCGCCCGCAGCTTATCCAGGTTGGCGGCCAGATCGGTCACTTCGAGCAGGTTGCGCTCGCCGGAAACGACCACCACCTCATCGTCCTCGGCTGCCTTCTCGCCGGCGGCCACCGCCGCTTCCATCAGTGCCGCGATTTCGGCGCGCAGCGCGGCCAGGTCCCGGTGCAGCTTGGTGCGCGCCTGATCGAAACTGAGACCGCCGAAGTACTGGTTGAAGATATTCGCGGCTTCGGCCAGCTGCGCCACGGAGTACGGGTGCTCGGTCACCAGGATGCGGTTCTGCACGTCGCCATCCGGCGTGACGATGATCAGCAGAACCCGCTTTTCCGAAAGCCGCACGAATTCGATCTGCCGGAAGGCGCTGGCGCGCCGTGGCGTCAGCACCACACCGGCAAAGTGGGACAGGCTGCCCAGCAGTTGCGCCGCCGACTGCAGCGCCCGCTGCGGATCGCCCGCGCGCAGCTGGTCCTTGATCAGTTCGGCTTGCTGCCGTTCGACCGGCTGAACCGTCAACAGCGCGTCGACGAACAGGCGGTAGCCGCGCGGGGTCGGCACGCGGCCGGCGGAGGTGTGCGGGCTGGCAATGAACCCCATGTCTTCCAGGTCGGCCATCACGTTGCGGATCGTCGCCGGCGAGACCTCCAGTCCGGAGATGCGCGACAGCGCGCGCGAGCCGACGGGCTGCCCGTCGGCGATGTAGCGCTCGATCAGCGTCTTCAGCAGGAGGCGGGCACGATCGTCCAGCATTTGGCTATGTTACGGAAACAACTGCCCGGGCGCTGTTGGCGCGCCGCAAGCGAACAGACTGCTACATTTTGGTCATGGCGCAGACTTTCAAGAACGTCGCGATCTTCGGCAAACCGCGGGTCGAAGGCAGCCGTCATTCGCTGACCGCGGCATTGCGCCAGATCGCCGGCATCGTCGAGGCGGCCGGGCTGCAGGTGATGTTCGACACCAGCACGCTCGATGCGCTCGACCTGGACGCCTTCACCGGTTATTCGCTGGCCGCTATCGGCCGCCAGGCCGATGTCGCTGTCGTACTCGGCGGCGACGGCACGATGCTGGGCATCGCCCGCGAACTGTCGTCTTTCGCCATCCCGCTGATCGGCATCAACCACGGGCGGCTGGGCTTCATCACCGACATCGCGGTCGACCAGATCCCGGACGTGCTGCCGGCGATGCTTGGCGGGCAGTTCGAGACCGACCGGCGCACGATGCTCGATGCCGAGGTGCGTCGCCGCGGCGAGGTCATCTACCGGGCACGGGCAGTCAACGACGTGGTCGTTTCGCGCGGCATCTCCGGCGGCATGGTCGAGTTCACCGTCCGGGTCGACGGGGTGACGATGTACAACCAGCGCGCCGACGGCGTGATCCTGGCCACGCCGACCGGATCGACCGCCTACGCGCTGTCGGCCAACGGACCGATCCTGCACCCGGCGCTCGGCGGTCTGGTCCTGGTGCCGGTGGCGCCGCAGACGCTGTCGCACCGGCCGATCGCGCTTCCGGACGACCGCGTGATCGAGTTCGAGCTGACCGACGTGCGCGAGGCCAGCGCGCATTTCGACATGCAGTCGTTCACCCAGCTTCTGCCGGGCGATATCGTGCGTGCGCGTCGCAGCGCCGATGCGGTGACGCTGCTGCACCCGATCGGCTACAACTACTTCGCCACCCTGCGCGGCAAGCTGCAGTGGAACGTGATGCCGGCCGAGACGCACACCCGTGCCTGAGCTGGCCGCACCGACGCCCGCCTTTCTCCGACACCCGCCCACGCCTGCGCCATGCTGTTGTCGCTCGCGATCCGCAATTTTGTGATCGTCGACGAACTGGCGCTCGACTTTGCGCCGGGCTTCACCGTTCTGACCGGCGAAACCGGCGCCGGCAAGTCGATCCTGATCGACGCGCTGCAGCTGGCGCTCGGCGAGCGCGCCGACGCCGACGTGCTGCGCGAAGGTGCAACCCGTGCCGAAGTCAGTGCCGAGTTCGCCGTCTCGCCGCCCGCGGCGCAATGGCTGCGTGAAAGCGAATTGCACGGCGACGGCGACACGGCGCTGCTCAGGCGCACGATCGACGCCGGCGGCCGCAGCCGCGCCTTCATCAACGGCACCGCGGTCACGCTGGCGCAGCTGCGCGCGCTCGGCGACTTGCTGCTCGACGTGCACGGCCAGCACGCGCACCAGTCGCTGCTGCGGCCGGCGGCGCAACTGCAACTGCTCGATGCCCACGGCGCGCTCGCTGCGCCGGCGAACGAGGTCGCGGCCGCTCATACGCGCTGGCGCCAGGCCGCCAGAGCACTCGACGAGGCGCAGGCGATGGCCGGCGCGGCAAGCGTCGAACAGGAGCGGCTGCGCTGGATCGTCGATGAGCTTGCACCGGTCGCGCCGCAGGCGGGCGAATGGGGCGCGGTCGAGGCCGAACAGCGGCGCCTGGCGCACGGCGCGAGCCTGCTCGACGGTTCACAGGCAGCGATCGATGCGCTGGCCGAGG
>JBFGOX010000137.1:0-6930 GCA_041565015.1 Burkholderiaceae bacterium | reverse complement strand
GCATCGACGCGGGCGTGTCGACGGCATCGCGCAGACACTGCTGGTGCCGGCTGCCCAGATCGAGACGCTGTTCACCCGCGAGCGCGCCGTGCGCGCTGTGGCCGGCTACGACATCGCCGATTCGGGCTGGCTGCCGGTGCCGGCCAGCACCAGCGTGACGCATCGGCGCGCCGGCGCGCGGCTGCCGGCCGAGACGCGACGCGTCCGCCCGTTCCTGCGCGCACTCGAGCCGGCGCTGGCCGACGGCGATTTCAGGGCGCTGACCGCCACCGTCTGCACCATCTGGCAGCAGCGCTACAAGGCCGATTGCACGGCACTGGTTCTCGGCGAGCGCGACGAGCTGCAGACCATGCTGCACTGGCTTGTCCGCGCCGGCGTGGGCCGCGAGCAGATCGAAGTGCGCTGCCCGGGCGATGGCCTGTCGGTCGATGCCGTGCGCGCCGCGCTGCAGCGTGCCGGCATTGCCGAACGATCGCTCGTCGCGGTTCCCGTGCTGCCCAACGCGCGCGGCCGCTTCCGTGCGCAGGGCCGCGCCCGCGTCGGCGTCATCCTGCGCGAAAACGACGCCGGACCGCTGACCGGCATGGCGCAGCTGCACCGGGTCCTGCACGTCCTGTCGTCGGTCGTCCGCTAGCGCCGCAGGCGCGGCACTGCGCCCGCGCAGGCAGCACACGAAAAACGGGCTGCTCAGGGCCGAATTCCGGCTGGGCGACGGCCCGTGATCGGGCCGACAGTGGGGCGTGCACGGCGCATTCGACGAAACTCGCCAACGGCCTCGCGTGAGCGGCGTGCACCCCGTACCGATCCGCGGAGATGTTCCATGCCACGCATCCACTTCCATGAGTTCGGAGCCCACAGCCCGGAGCGCGTCCTTGCGCTGACGGTTGACCGAAAAGTGGCTCAGCTCGGCCGCGACCTGGCCGGCAACCTGCTGTCGGTGTTCGCGCCGGTGGCTCACCTGCAGGAATGCCTGTCCCTCTTGATGGACGCACTCTGTTCCGCGCAGGCCGACCTGAACCGTCGACTGACCTGGGCGGTGGCGCCATTCGAGCCGCTCGACGCGCCGGACACGATCGGCACCGCCGTCTTTGCGACCGGTGCCGACGGTCGGGCGCACAACAGCCGGCAACTGATCCACTTCGCGGGCAGGATCGAGGCCGGTGTTCGAACGCTGCAGTCGCTGGCCTGGGAAGTTGCTGCGCAGCCGCGACTGATCGCGGCGACCGAAAGTCCGGCGGAAGCGTGGTTGCCGGCGGACGACGTGGCAACGATCGAAGCACGGCGCAGGCTGTGCCTTTCAGGGAAAACACGCCGTGTGCTGCTGCACAAGCTTGCCGAGCCGCCGCAGGAGCTCGACCTGCCGGTGATCGATGAGCCACCGCCGACGCCCGAGGACGACGTCGTCGTCGACGGAGTCGTCGACGCGCTGAAGCATTCGGCGATGCTCTTTGAAATCCGCGGCAAGGCCACCAGCAGCGAAGTCACCGCAGAAGCTGCACAGCTGCGCTCCGTATTCGGTGGCAACGTGGCCGACGAGAAGACCTTCAGGCGGCTGGCGGAACTGCTGTGCGCGCAGCAACGGGCGCGATTTCGGCTGCGGCCGCTGCGCGCCGCCCGCCCGCAGGCGCAGTATGTGTACGAGCTGCGCAGCATCTTTGCCGTGGCGGACGAGCCCTCCCGCAAGGCAACGCTGATCGATGGCTGAGTGCGTCCCTCAGGAACGCATCGGTCAGGATGCGACGTGCTCCGGCCACTCACCGGCGGTTGTCGCGCTTCTTTGACTACCGCAGCACCGGGATCTGGCGCCACCCTCATGACCGCCCGCCCCGCTCTGTACGCGCAGCTTTGCCTCGACGGCCTGGCGGGCGATGCCTGAACCGGGCGCGCGGGCAAAACCCGTTGGACAATTGTGCCGGCGCTTCGAGATGACACGATGCGCCGGAGCCTGGCTGAACTGGGACCCGGGCGGGCCTGCCGCTGCAGATCAGAGCCACAACGGACTTCTGCCGCCAGACTGAAGCGGTCGCAGATGGCGCGATCAACCGTTGCGAAGCAAAGTCGCTGAACCAACGTCGTGTCACCTGACAGTCGCTTCAGCCCGGAATGAATGCATCGAGGGGATGAGATGACATGAAAGACGCGATCAACCGTATTTCTGCCGATCCCGTGTTGCAGCAGCGGCTCGCCAAATTCCTGGTGCACCGGTGCTTCCGCAATTCCGTGCTGGAAGACCTGCACGCGGGCATTGCGCCCAGTTCGAAGACGGGCGACTACTCCGATGTCGTGGTCCGGACGCCGTTCGGAGAGATTCCCTGGCACAGGCTGTCGCGGTTCGATGACGCGGAGATGCGACGCCTGATGATCGACGTCGTGAACAGGACGTATCGGTTCATTCAGTTACTCTGCGACGAGGAAGCGGGCCGCGAGCTGCTGCGCCAGCTCGCCGCCTACGATCCCCTGCCGCGATGGGAGGACCCGCATTAGCCTCGGGGCAGAGCCAGCTGGCCGTTGTCAAGCGTCGGACTGCGGTTGGCGGTCGGCGCATGCACGGATGGTGGGGCTATCCTGCGCCGATGCCGACCCGAGCCAGGATGTACGTCATCGACGCGAGGCACTTTCTCGACGACAAGGGCGCCATCGGACCGCGCAAGGGACCGGCGCGGACCCTGGCCGAGTTCTGCGCCGGCGCGATCGCCTACGCCACCGACTTCGACAGCGTCGGCGTGCCGGCACCCACGTGCTTCAAGTGCCGCAAGAGCGAGGTGGAGGCGCTGATCGACGAGGAGGACGCGCTGCTCTGGTGGTGCCCGCGCTGTGCCACCGAGGGGCGGATCTCCCACTGGCAGGGCACGCTGTGGGACCTGAGCCTCGACGGCGAACCGCGCGACTGAGGCCGGACGCCATGGGGCTTGCGTTTCATAGCTATCTGATCACGCCCGACGAGCGCCTCGGTCGCCTGGCCGGCGCAAAGGTTCTCCGGATGCTGCGCGATCCGCAGGCGCACCGCCTGCCACAGTTCGCCGGAAAGCGGGTGCGCATGGCCTCGGTCGTGGTCGAACTGGCCAACCGGGCGCCCGTGCGCATCGTCCGCAGGACGTTTGCCATCCTCAGCTTTGATCGGGAAGGCCGGCTCGACCTGGAGCGGTTCGGTCAACAGCAGGCGGCGCTGGCCGAGGCGGCGATGGCGCCCGTGTTTGGCGACGCCGAGCGCAACGAAACGGTCGTCGACGCCGCCAGCCGGTTCGTGGCGCAGGGAGGCCAATGGGGGCCGACCGCCAAACTGGCCCGCGCCATCGATGAGACGGCGATGGGGCGGCTGCCCTGCCGGCGCCTGTAGCGCGCGTCGGCCGGGAGCGGGCGGCGGACGCGCGCCAGCTTGTCGGCGAGGCACTGACGATTCCTGCTTGAACTGCTCATCGTGTATCGAGGCGCGCCGTGGACAGTCTTCCCGACGAAATGCGCCAATGCAAATCGGTCGAGGCGTGCATCGAACTGGCGCTGACCGATGCCTCCGGACCGGAGGAGCAGGCATCCGCGTGGCTCACCTGCATTGAGGAGATGTTCGGCCGATTCGACAACGTCGCGGTGCTCGGTGAAGTGGTCACACTTGCCGGCTTCGACCTGTCCAACGGGTCGCTCGTCGCCATCTGCCGCAAGGGCAAGCGAAAGGCCCGCGTCGCCCTCGAGTCGGTCGAATTTGCGGATCTGTCGCCGGTCGAGGCGCAGTGGCTGAAGGCCTGGGAGCGGTTCGCTCTGGGCATGCAGTGACTCGCGGCGGCACCGCTGCATTTGGTTTCTGCGCAGAAGCCCTGTAGCGGCGAACGTTGTCTGCGCCGATCGCACGCAATGAACGAGAGCGCATCGCGGCCGGCCGGATTGACCGCATTGCGGTTCAGGTGCAGCTGTCAGGTCCATCGAACCGAAGGCGTCGATCACGATATTCCGATCCAGCCACTGGTTCACAGCGTCAGCGGCCGTTCGCCACCGCGAGCGTGAAGATCAGCGTCCGATGAGAAGCGGTCATTCGCGCGCATGAAACGCCGCGACGGAACAAGGCAGCAATCGACCGGCAGCTTCCATCCAAATCACCCGCGAGCTCACGATGCAAACGCCGCTGTGGCGATTCTGCACCCGACCGACCCGCTTACTCTGGTAAGCGACTGTTTACTGCATTGATCGCCGAACTTGGAGGGGGGCGGCTCCGACGGCAAGTCATGCGCGCTGCCGTACGTACTCCACCGATGCACGCCCCGACAAGAGTCCCGCAACCGATATGTCTTCATCGACCGCGGGCCAGTGGAGCCCATCACCGTCCCCAATGAGTGTTACGTTGCTACGGGCTTCTGTTCCCGCCGATGCAAGACGAGGGAACCAGACGAGCGGCACAGACAAGACTCGCCCGTCGGCAAGTTGGACGATCAGTTCGTCTTCCGTGCATCGCGCACTGACGGCGCGCGGCTCGCCTTCAACGGCCAAAGTGCTCATTCCAGCGCTCCTCAAAGAGCTCTCGATTCTCCGTGACAAGGCGCGAAATTCTGGTCAGCTCTTGCGCCGCAAACCCGCGGCTCCTCGCGAGCGCGACCGGTGCAAGCCAGAACTTCGCAACCGCAGTATCGCGCTGCACGTGAATGTGCGGGGGCTCTCCATACTCGTTCGAGTAGAAGAAGAAGCGATGGGGACCGATGATCAGAACTGTCGGCACACGGCAATGCTACACAGCCCACAACGAATTTCATGCCGGATCCAGCGAAGCAAAGGGGACTTCTCCCCGTCCACTTGCTTGAGCGCGGTCAGGACATCCCCACGACTTCAGCAAGGTCGTCGTGCCGGGCGACGAGCTCGTGCTCGAGGGCTTCGATCGGTCCAACGAGTCGATCGTCGCCATCTGCCGCAAGGGCAAGCGAAAAGCCCGCGTCGCCCTCGAGTCGGTCGACTTCGCGGATCTGTCGCCGGTCGAGGCGCGATAGCTAAAGGCTTGGAAGCGGCTCGCGGCACGCGCCAAGTGAACCGGCTCGCGCTGCGCTTCATTTCTGCGCCGAAGCCGGTGGCGGCAGGCGTCATCTCCACCGATCGCACACGATCAGCGAGAGCGCATCCTGGCCGGCCAGATTGACCGCTTTGCGGTTCAGGTGCAGCTGTCAGGTGCCGACCGAGGGCGTGTGAAAACTCTCGCGCGCCGACCGTGTCATAGCTCCATCGATTTCGACGGGAGCGATCGATGGGGCGGTACGTCGAAGGGCAAGATCGAACGCAAAGCGTTCTCTTTCCAGAGCGACTGGATGACTGGATTCATGAGGACAGCACAGTTCGCGTCATCGATGTCTTCGTCGATGAACTTGATTTGAGGAAGTTGGGCTTCGAGCGCGCCGATCCCGCGGTGACGGGCCGGCCGGCATACAGCCCGTCGACGCTGCTCAAGATTTATGTCTACGGCTACCTCAACAGGGTGCAGTCGAGCCGCCGCCTTGAGATCGAGGCGCAACGCAACCTCGAGCTGATCTGGCTGACCGGGCGACTGGCGCCGGACTTCAAGACCATTGCCGACTTCCGCCGTGACAACGGCGAGGCCATCCGCAAGGTCTGCAAGGAGTTCGTGCTGCTGTGCCGCCGGATGAAGCTCTTCACCGACGGCATCGTCGCCATCGACGGCAGCAAGTTCAAGGCGGTCAACAACCGCGACAAGAACTTCACCGACCGTAAGCTGCAAGCCCGGATCGAGCAACTCGAGGACAGCATCAAGCGCTACCTGGTCGAACTCGATCGCGCCGACCGTGACGCGACCGCAGTTCTGCCGAGTCGCGTCGCACACCTCAAGGAGAAGATGGCCAAGGTCAAACAGCAGATGCAGGCGCTGGAGGTCATCGGCGAACAGATGAAGGCATCCGAGGATGGGCAGATCTCTTTGACCGATCCCGATGCGCGTTCGATGGCCACCAGCGGCCGGGGCACCGGCATCGTGGGCTACAACGTGCAGACGGCTGTGGATGTCATGCACCACCTGATCGTGGCCCACGAGGTCACCAACGTGGGCCATGACAGGGACCAACTGGCGAGTATGGCCAGGCTCGCGAAGGCGGCCACGGGGAAAGGCGAACTGATTGCGCTGGCAGATCGCGGCTACTACGAGGGCTACGAGATCCTGCAGTGCGAGCGCTCAGGTGTGGCCGCAGTCGTTCCCAAGCCGATGACCTCCAACAACCTGGCTGAGGGGCTCTTCGACAAGCGCGACTTCGTCTACGACGCCGTGCGGGACGAGTACCGCTGCCCGGCAGGGCGCATCGCCATCTACAGGTTCACCTCGAACGAAGGCGGCAAGACGATGCACAAGTACTGGTCGTCGGACTGCCCGCAGTGCCCGCTGAAGCCGCGTTGTACCAAGAGCAAGTACCGACGCATCGCCCGCTGGGAGCACGAGGACACTCTGGACATCGTGCAGGAGCGGCTGGACGAGGCGCCAGAGGCCATGAAGCTACGCAGGCAGACCGTCGAACATGTGTTCGGAACGCTCAAGGCCTGGATGGGCGCAAGCCACTTCCTGACCAGAACGCTGCCGCGAGTGCGAACCGAGATGAGCTTGCAGGTCTTGGCCTACAACTTGAAGCGGGCGATCAAGATCCTCGGTGCCAGGCCGCTGATTGCGGCGATAAGGGCGTAGGGCTAGCGCCCTCGACTTCCAACTCAACGCGCTTGGCGAGTGCGGTGATCGCCGCCGGAGAGAGCTCGAACTCAAGCGTTTCCACACGGCCTCGGTCGTCAGCCGCAGCGAGCACGGCCGTCATGTTGTCGAGATTCGTCTTGCGCGCCCGCTCGGCGAGGTACTTCACCATGTCCGGCTCGATGTCGACCGCATACACGCGCCCTTGCGGAACCTTCAGCGCCAGCCGCACCGCGAAGTAACCGGTGCCGGCGCCGATATCGGCGACCGTCGCG
>JBFGOX010000136.1:0-6932 GCA_041565015.1 Burkholderiaceae bacterium | reverse complement strand
GCGCATCGCCTGCCCGCTGCACGTGCTGTGGGGCGAGCGCGGCGTCGTGCATCGCCTGTTTGCGCCGCTTGCCGACTGGACGGCCAAATCGTCCGGCCCGGTCACCGGCCGCGCGACGCCGGGCGGCCACTACATCGCCGAGGAAACGCCTGAACTTCTGGTGGCCGAGATGCGTTCATTCTTCCTGCCGCGATGAGCGACGCCGGCTTTCATCGCAACCTGCGCCTGGGCCTTTCCGGTTTCTCGCCGCAGGAGGCGAGCGATCTTGCCGCGATGGTGCAGTCCTTGTGGACGCGGCAGACGCCGTGGGTAGTCAGCGCCGACATGCCGGTCGACGGATTGCTGCTGGCGCGCGGCACGCGGCCCGATGATCCCCCGCACTCGGCGGTGCTGCGGGTCAACCTCGGCAGCAAGTCGCCGACTTCGCGCGACGCCGAGCGCAGGCTCGAACCGCTGGTCCTGCGCAAGCCGATCCGCGCGCCGGCGCTGCGCGTGGCCCTTGAAGCGGCCTTCGCGCGCATCCAGCGTTTTCGCAAGTAGGCCGAGCGCTGCGGTCGCCGCTAGGCGAGCTGTGGCGCCGCAACCTGCAGCAACCGATGGTCCTGCGCATGCAGCCAGAACACGGTCTCTCCGGGGCTGCGCAGGTGACAGACATGCAGATGTGCCATCGACGGCTGCTGCAGCAGCCCGTGCACCTGCGGTGTCCGGTCCATGTGCCACAGGCTGTCGCGAAGATCGGCCAGCCGTGGCACGCAATCGCTCACCGCGCACGTCGACAGCCTTGAACGCACGCCGCGCGTCCATTCGCGGGCGACAGCCAGCGGCGAGTAGTGCAGCCAGACGGCCGTATCCGCGGCGCGGAACAAGCGTTCCGAAAACGCCCCGACGGCACTGGTGGCAACCCAGCCCTTGGCTTCGGCGATGTCTGACAACCGCTCGGCTGCCACGGCGGCCAGGCGCGGCAGGCTGAATCGCTGCGCCAGCCGATCGGCGACGATCGCGCAGGCCGACTCGCCAAACCGTCCGGGTTGGCCAAAAACGACGATCCGTTTCATGGGGCAGCTGCCATGCGGCCGTCCAGCCTTGCGGCCCATGGGAATGGCCGCTAGTCATCACTTACTGCGCGAAATTATTGATGACTGCTACGTGACAACCGCATATCCCTCGCGTAATCGTGGGGTATGACTGTCGCCTGAACGCAACGACTGGCGCGCTCGGCGTTGGTTTCAGCGCGGCGAGATCGCGTTGCTACGAATGGCCGCGAGCGTCGTCGCCGGCGTGATGATCTCGGCATCGGTCCGCAGTTCGATCAACGCGGGCAGCTTCTGCGTGCGCGTGAAAGCCAGCGCTTCAGCCAGCGCCGGAGCGAACTGGCTGCTCGACTCGACCACAGCGCCGAATCCGCCGAAGGAGTGGGCCAGCAGATCGAAACGCGGATTGACGAGCTGGGTGCCGATCACCCGCGCTGGATGATTGCGCTCCTGGTGCATGCGGATCGTGCCGTAAATGCCGTTGTTGAACACGACGATCAGCACGCCAGCCTGGTACATCGTCGCCGTGGCGAGCTCCTGCCCGGTCATCAGGAAATCGCCGTCGCCGGCGAAGGTCACTACGGTTCGCTCGGGCGCGACGAGCTTTGCCGCGATGCCGGCCGGCACCCCGTAGCCCATGCTGCCGGCAGTCGGCGCCAGTTGCGTGCGCAGCCCGCCGTAGCGCCAGTAGCGGTGTGCCCAGGTGGAGAAATTGCCGGCGCCGTTGGTAATGATCGTGTCGGGCGGGACGGTCGCCTGCAGCATCTGCACGATCTGCCACAGGTCGAGGCGCGGTTTTTCGGTCCCGTATACGGGCGCCTGCGCCTGCCACGCCTCGTAATCGGCGCGCGCGGCGCGGGTCGCCGCGGCCCAGGTCGGCGACTCCACCGGCATCATCATCGCCAGTCGGGAGGCGAACTGCGGCATCCCGGAGGCGATCATCAACTGGCCCTGGTAAACGCGTCCGAGTTCTTCGACCCCCTGATGCACGTGCACGAGCGCCTGCTTCGGTTGCGGTACCGCCAGCAGCGTGTAGCCGCTGGTGGTCATCTCGCCCAGGCGCGGGCCGATGGCCAGGATCAGGTCCGACTCGCGGATGCGCTGCGCCAGTCTTGGGTTGATGCCGATGCCGACGTCGCCGACGTAGTTCGGATGCCGGTTGTCGAACAGGTCCTGGTAGCGGAACGCGCACGCCACCGGCAACTCGTTCGCCTCGGCGAAGCGGCGCAGATTTTCGCAGGCGGCCTCGGTCCAGCCAGTGCCGCCGAGCAGCACGATCGGCGCCCGGGCCTGGCCGAGCAGACGGCGCACGGCGGCAATCTGCGTGTCGGTCGGCGCCGACTGCACCGGCTGGTGGCAGGCCGCGTCAGCCACATCCGCGCTTTCGTCGAGCAGATCCTCGGGCAGCGCCAGTACGACCGGCCCCGGCCGGCCGCTGGTGGCGATCTGGAACGCATGCGCGACGTACTCGGGGATCCGATCGGCACGGTCGATCTGCGCCACCCACTTGGTCATCGGACCGAACATGCGCCGATAGTCGATCTCCTGGAACGCCTCGCGTTCGACGAAATCGTTGCCGACCTGGCCGACGAACATCACCATCGGGGTCGAATCCTGGAACGCCGTGTGCACTCCGATCGACGCGTTGGTGGCGCCGGGGCCGCGCGTGACCATGACCACGCCCGGCTGGCCGGTGAGTTTCGCGTAGGCGTCAGCCATGAACGACGAGCCCGACTCGTGCCGGTTGACGATCAACTTGATGCCGCGTGCGTCATAAAGCGCATCGAGCACTGCGATGTAGCTTTCGCCCGGGACGCAGAACACGTGGTTGACGCCGTGGATCTGCAGTTGATCGACGAGGATGCGGGCAGCGGTTCTTTTCATGTCCGGCGCAGGCAGGGTTGAGGAGATCAGTCTAGTCGCGTTGCTGCACAGGGAGGCACGGCGGCGGACCGCTGGAGCCCCTTCGCCAGTCGCACGCGCGAGATCGCAGGTGATGCAGCGGCCTCATCGCTGGCCGCGCGGCGGCAGATAGAGGTCCTGGCGATAGGTCAGCACCAGGTGCGGGCCGAAAATCACCAGCGCCGAGAACAGCATGCCGCTGGCCAGTGCCTCGCCCCAGGCGAGCAGCAGCATGTACGCCAGCGGATCTGCAGCCGCCGCCGCCGGCGTCATCAACCACCCGACCACCAGCAGCAGCACGCTGGTGACGACAGTCACCGCCAGCGTGACGAACAGGCCGTTGCCGATGATGAACACGAACACATTCTTCGGCAGCCTGCGTTCGATCTGCCGCTGCAGGCAGCCCGCCATTGCGGTCGGCACGAAAGCGAGCAGCAGCCCGTTGGCACCGAAATTCAGCCAGCTGCCGTCGGCGAGCAGGGTGTGCAGCGCTACTGCCGCCAGCAACCCGAGCCGGGCCCAGTGGCGGCCGAAGACCAATGCATAGAACGCTGCGCCCAGCAGGCCAAAGGCGGCGCCGTCAGCCGTGCGCACCTGCAGTGACCACATCCAGGCGAGAAACACCACGCCGGCCAGCCACAGGTGCTGCTGCCCGCCTTGCAGCGCCGCGGCTGAGCGCGCGCTGCGCAACGCGCGCACGACCAGCGGCAGCAGCACGAGCCAGCCGGCGACGGCCCACTGAATCGGAATTGCGGAGTGCAACAGATTCATCGCGGCATCGGCAGCCGCTCGGGCTGCTGATCGCCGAACTCTAGCGCGTCACGCGCTGTGCCGTTTCAGCGGATCCACAGCGTCAGGCTGCGTTCGAGTGCTGCGCGCAGCGGCGCTTCGAGGTAGGGCAGCAGCAGAAACAGCAGCGACAGGCCGACCAGGATCGTCAACGGAAAACCGACCGCGAAGATGTTCAGTTGCGGCGCCACGCGCGCCAGCACGCCGAGCACGATGTTGGTGAGCAGCATCACCGCCACGAATGGCAGCGCGATCGTCAGGCCGACGGTGAAGATGTCGGCGCCGAGCCTCGCCGCCAGCCCGAAATCCAGCGGCAGCGCGGCGCTGCTTGTCAGCGGATACAGGCGGAAGCTCTCGGCCAGCGCATGCAGCAGCCACAAATGGCCGTCGATCGCCACGAACATCAGTAGCGCCAGCAGCGACATGAAGTTGCCGATCGCGTTTTGGTTGCCGCCCGAGGCCGGATTGAAGAAGCCCGCATAGGAAAGCCCCATCTGCAGGCCGACGATCTCGCCGGCGACTTCCAGCGCGGCGAACACCAGCCGCACGGTGAAGCCGATCAGCACGCCCAGCGCAATGTTGTGCGCCAGCAATGCCAGCCCGTTGCCGGTAAGCGCGGCGCCGATCGGTGGCGACTCGACGATCGGTACCAGGATGATGGCGATGGCCAGCGCCAGCCCGACTCGAACGCGCACCGGCACCGCGCGGTGCGACAGCACGGGCGCCACCGACATCAGCGCGAGGATGCGCACCAACGGCCAGAAGACCGCGCCGTACCAGGCGGAAAGCTGCTCGGTGGAGAACGTGATCACGGCGTCGGCAATGCCCGCACGCGGGAACGATCTCTGGCGCCTGGGTCGTGCGCGCACGTCCCGTGGCCTGAAGGGCAGGGGCAGGCGGTCGGTGGCGCAGTCGCAGGCGCGATGCGGTTCGCGAACGCCTGCAGCAACCTCACCCGATCGCCCCCGGTATCGACTCGAACAGCCGGCGCACGAAGTCGACGTAGAAGGTGATCATCCACGGGCCGGCGAGCACCAGTGCGGCGACGATGGCCAGCAGCTTGGGGATGAACGACAACGTCATTTCGTTGATCTGCGTGGCCGCCTGCAGTATCGAGACGACCAGACCGACGGCCAGCGCGGTCAGCAGCAGCGGTGCGGCCATCAGCAGCATCACATACAGCGCCTGCTGGCCAAGCGTGATGACGGATTGGGGATTCATGCAGCTTTCCGGATGGCTCGTGCTTGCCTGGCTGTTGCTGGAGGCAGCGCAACCGCCTGATGAGCCGCGCAGCGGCGCTCTTCGGCAGCAGCGCAGACGCTTTTTTTCATAGCTGGAAACTTGCCACCAGCGAGCCGATCAGCAGGTTCCAGCCGTCGGCGAGCACGAACAGCATCAGCTTGAACGGCAGTGCGATCAGCACCGGCGACAGCATCATCATGCCCATCGACATCAGCACGCTCGCCACCACCATGTCGATGATCAGGAACGGGATGAACACCATGAAGCCGATCTGGAACGCGGTCTTCAGTTCCGAGGTGATGAACGCCGGGATCACGACCCGCAATGGCACCTGCTCGGGTCTGTCGACCTTCTCCATCCGCGCCATGCGCGTGAACAGTTCGAGGTCGGCATCGCGCGTGTGCTGCAGCATGAACTGCTGCAGTGGCGCGCCGCCGGCCGATAGCGCCTGCTCGAAGTTCATCTTCTGGTCGCGGTAAGGCGTGTAGGCGGATTCGTGGATGCGGTCGAAGGTCGGTCCCATCACGAAGAACGTCAGGAACAGCGACAGGCCGATCAGCACCTGGTTGGGCGGTGTGGTCTGTGTGCCGAGCGCCATGCGCAGCAGCGACAGCACGATGATGATGCGGGTGAAGCTCGTCATCATCAGCAGCACCGCCGGCAGAAAGGTGAGCAGCGTGAAGGCGAGCAGCGTCTGCATCGGCACCGAGTAGGTGGTGCCGCCGCCAGGCAGCGGCGTGGCGCTGATCTGGATCGGACTTTCCTGCGCCATCGCCGGCGCGGCGAGCAGCAGCAGCGCCGGCGCGGCGGCGGCGAGCAGCGCGCCGAGGCGGCGCGGGCGCGACAACGGCGGCAACAGGCGGGCAGTCAAACAGGGCATCGTTTCAGGTGGTCGGTCGGTCGCCGCGGCCGGCGCGCGCCAGCAGTGCAGCGAAGCTCGAAGGCGAGATCGCTTGTGCGGCGACCGCGTTCGGATCAACGGGCGGCTTCGGCAGACTGCCCAGGCGCGTGATGCTGCTGCCGGTGACGCCAAGCAGCAGCCAGCGATTGCCGGCCTGCAGCACCACGACACGCTGGCCGGCGCCCAGCGGCATCTGCCCCACGACTTGCAGACCGCTTGCCTGCGCCGTGGCGCCGCCGCCCAGGCGCTTCAGCAGCCAGATCGCCACCGGGATCAGCGTCAGCACGGCGGCCAGCGCCATGACGATCGGCATCGCCGACGGTGCCGCCGGTGATGGCGACTGCGCGGCGGCCGGCGTGGCGAATGCGGCGAAGGCAGCCGTCCACAAGAGCGGGCGGCCGAGCGCGCGCCAACGGCGTTCAGGCATTGCCTTCATCGTGTGGCTCAGCGGTGCAGGCGGCGCATGCGCTCGCTCGGCGTGACGATGTCGGTGAGGCGGACGCCGAATTTCTCGTTGACGACGACCACTTCGCCCTGTGCGATCAGGCAGCCGTTGACCAGCACGTCCATCGGCTCGCCGGCCAGCGCATCCAGTTCGATCACCGAGCCCTGCGCCAGCTGCAGGATGTTCTTGATCGGAATCTTTGTGCGCCCGAGCTCGACCGACAGCTGCACCGGGATGTCGAGGATCAGGTCGAGGTCCTGCTTGCCGTTCTCGCCGGCACCCGGCGTCAGCGGCTGGAAGATGTTCGCGGGCTGGGGCGTCGAGTCGACGGCGAGCTCGCCGCCGCTGGCATCGTCGATCCCGTTCCAGTCATCGGCCGGCGCGCGGCCATTGTTGTCGGAAGGCATGTTCATCGGTGGGGCTCCAGCGAGCGAAGCAGGTTGACGTTGACTCAATGTCCGGATTCGCCGGGCCGGCGGCGATCGACGAATTGCGAGTACTTCAGCATCCGCTCGATGCGCACGGCGGTGCGGCCGTTGACGGTGCCGAAGCGGCACTCCATCACCGGCACGCCGTCGACCTTGACGGAGATGATTTCCTTCAGCGGCAGCTCGACGAAGTC
>JBFGOX010000135.1:0-6942 GCA_041565015.1 Burkholderiaceae bacterium | reverse complement strand
TTGACCTTGTCGGTGTCGTCCATCACCGCGCTCAAGTTGGCGGCCATGAACGCCGCCGGATAGTGCGCCTTCAAGTACGCGGTCTGGTAGGCGAGCAGCGCGTAGGCGGCGCTGTGCGACTTGTTGAAGCCGTAGCCGGCGAACTTCTCCATCAGGTCGAACAGCTGCGTGGCCGTCTGCACGCTGACGCCTTTGGCCTTCGCGCCGTCGACGAACACCGAGCGCTGCTCGGCCATCTCGTCGGCCTTCTTCTTGCCCATCGCGCGCCGCAGCTTGTCGGCACCGCCGAGCGAATAGCCGGCGACGACCTGCGCGATCCGCATCACCTGCTCCTGATAGACCATGATCCCGTAGGTCTCCGACAGGATCGGCTCGATCGACGGATGCAGGTATTCGACCCGCTTGCGGCCGTGCTTGCGGTCGATGAAGTCGGGGATCTGCTCCATCGGCCCCGGCCGGTACAGCGCATTCAGGGCGATCAGGTCCTCGAAGCGGTCCGGGCGCGCGCGCTTCAGCTGCTCGCGCATGCCGCGCGATTCAAACTGGAATATCGCGGCGGTGGCGCCCTGCTTGAAGATGTCGTAGGTCTTCGCGTCATCGAGCGGCAGCGTTTCCAGCGTCAGCGCAAACGACGGGTCGAGGCGGCGCACGTACTGCAGCGTCAGATCGAGAATCGTCAGCGTCGTCAGGCCGAGGAAGTCGAACTTGACCAGGCCGATCGCCTCGACGTCGTCCTTGTCGAACTGGCTGATCACCGCCGCATCGCCGCCGCCGGCCGAATACAGCGGACAGAAGTCGGTCAGCTTGCCGGGCGCGATCAGCACGCCGCCGGCATGCATGCCGACGTTGCGCGTCAGCCCCTCGAGCGGCCGCGACAGTTCGACCAGTTCCCTGTATTCCTCGTCGCCGGACACGGCCTCGGCGAACGCCGGCTCCTCGGCGAGCGCGCGCTCGAGCGTCCACGGATCGGCCGGATTGTGCGGAATCAGCTTGGAAAGCGTGTCGCACTTCGAGTACGGCAGGTCGAGCACGCGGCCGGCATCGCGAACGACCGCTTTCGCGCCCAGCGTGCCGAAGGTGGCGATCTGGCTGACCGCCTGCGCGCCGTACTTGCGCTTGACATAGTCGATCACGCGATCGCGATTGTCCTGGCAGAAATCGATGTCGAAGTCCGGCATCGTGACCCGCTCGGGATTCAGGAACCGCTCGAACAGCAGGTCGTAGCGCAGCGGGTCCAGATCGGTGATGCCGAGCGCATAGGCGACCAGCGAGCCGGCCCCGGAGCCGCGGCCGGGCCCGACCGGAATGCCGTTGCGCTTGGCCCAGTTGATGAAGTCGGCGACGATCAGGAAGTAGCCGGTGAATCCCGTCTTGGCGATCGTCGCCAGTTCGAGTTCGAGCCGTGCCTCGTACCGGGCGCGCTGCGCGTCGCGTTCGGCCGCATCCGGGTACAGCGTCTGCAGCCGCGCCTGCAGTCCCTGCTGCGACAGGTCGCGGCAGTGAGCCTCGATGCTCACGCCCGCCGGGGTCGGATATTCAGGCAGTCGCGCCTGGCCGAGCGTCAGTTCGAGATTGCAGCGGCGCGCGATCTCGACCGTGTTGGCCAGCGCGGCCGGCATGTCGGCGAACAGCGCGGCCATCTCGGCCCGCGTCTTGAAGTACTGCGCCTCGGTGAAGCGGCGCGGCCGGCGCGGATCGGCCAGCGTATAGCCCTCGGCGATGCAGACGCGCGCCTCGTGGGCGCGGAAATCGTCGCGGCTGATGAACTGCACCGGATGCGTCGCCACCAACGGCAGCGCCTGTTCGATCGCCAGTCGGGCGCTGGCGCGCACCAGCGCTTCTTCGCCGGCGCGTCCGGCCCGCTGCACCTCGATGTAGAAACGTTCCGGAAAAAGCGCTGCGAGCTTCGACGCCGCTTCGCGAGCCGCGGCCCAGTTGCCGACGGTCAGATGCGCGCCGATTTCGCCCTGCGCCGCCGCGGAAAGCGCGATCAGCCCGCCGCCGTGCTGTTCGAACCATTCGAGCCGCATCTCGGCGCGGCCGCGATGCGCATTGTCGATCCATGCCCGCGACAGCAGCTCGCACAGGTTCAGATAGCCGCCGTGGTCCGTGGCCAGCAGCAGCAGCCGATGCGGCGCATCACGGTCGGCATCGTTGCTGATCCAGGCGTCAACCCCGATCACCGGTTTCACGCCCTTAGCGCGCGCAGCCTTGTAGAAACGCACCGCACCGAACAGGTTGGCACTGTCGGTCAACGCCAGCGCCCCCTGCCCGTCGTCCGCTGCGGCAGCCGCTGCGGCATCGAGCCGCAGCAGTCCATCGACCACGGAAAACTCGGAGTGCAGGCGAAGATGGACGTACGGCACCGACATGCAATCGATTCTAGCGGCGCCATCTGTGCGATCTCGGCAACGGTATGCAGCGTCGCTGCTCTTCAGTGCGCGGTTCGTGGATAAAATGCAGCGTCATTCGTAACCAAGCCAGCGGCCCGGGAGTCGAATCGGTTGACCTTGCTGTTGCGCGAAAGCGCGCTCGCGTCCGTCAGACCTGAAGCGCGCGCCTGTGTCAGCGCTGCTGGCGACAACCCCGGTCGCCAAGCGTCGGATCCGAATCGATATCGACGCGTGCAGCGCAACAAGAATTCGCTCTTGCCCTCGATCGTCTCCGATCGATCGCTCGCGCGCCGTCATGAAGCCGGGCGTCGTCGCCGGGCGAAACCCGTGCCATTGCTCGCACCACCATGCCTCGATCAGCGATGACCAAGGAAGATCTGCTCGACCAAGTGATACGGTACTCGCGCTTCGCGCAGGGTACGCCGGAAATGCCGACGGCCGCGGCCGGCTGGCTGCGCGCGCTCGCGGCGATCTGCCGCAGCGAACTGGCGAGCCGCTGGAGCGAAACGCAGCGCGAGGATCTGTCGCGTCGCGCCCGCCGCATCAACTACCTGTCGATGGAATTCCTGATGGGGCGGGCGCTGACCAATGCGCTCGATTCGCTGCGCCTGCTGCCGGCAGCGCAGGAAGGCGTCGGCGGCGGGCAGGCGCTGGCCGAACTGCTCGAGAAGGAATCGGACGCGGCGCTGGGCAATGGCGGTCTCGGCCGGCTGGCGGCGTGTTTCCTCGATTCGATGGCCACGCTCGGCCTGCCGGCCTTCGGCTACGGCATGCGCTATCAGTTCGGCATGTTTGCGCAGGCGATCCGCGACGGTCGACAGGTCGAACTGCCGGACGCATGGCTGCGCGCCGGCGATCACTGGTGCATCGAGCGGCCGGAGGTTTGCTATCCGGTCCACTTCGGCGGCCGTGTCGAGGGCGAACCGAATGCACGGCGCTGGCTTCCGGCCGAGGCGGTTCAGGCCGATGCCTACGATTTCATCGTGCCCGGCCACGGCACGAACCGTGTTGCCACGCTGCGCCTCTGGCAGGCGCGCGCCTACGAATCGCTCGACTTCGCCGCGTTTTCGCGCGGCGAGCATCACGCCGCCGTAGCGCCGAACGCGCGCGCCGAGGCGATCAACTGGGTGCTGTATCCGGACGATTCGACGCTGGCCGGCCGCGAACTGCGGCTGAAGCAGGAGTTCCTGCTGGTCAGCGCCTCGCTGCAGGACATCGTCGCGCGCCATCATGCCGAGCACGGCAATCTGGAGACGCTTGCCGAGCATGCCGCGATTCACCTGAACGACACGCACCCGGCGCTCGCCGTTCCCGAACTGATGCGGATCCTCATCGACGAGCGCGGCTTGTCGTGGGCGCGGGCCTGGCGGCAGTGCGAGCGCGTGTTCTCCTACACCAACCACACGCTGATGCCGGAGGCGCTCGAAACGTGGCCGGTGTCGATGCTCGAACACCTGCTGCCGCGCCACCTCGAGATCATCTACGAGATCAACCATCGGTTTCTGCTGCGCGTGCGCGAGCAGTTCGGCGACGACCTCAGGATGCAGTCGCGCGTCTCGCTGATCGACGAGGAAGGCGAGCGGCGGGTGCGGATGGCGCCGTTGTCGATCGTCGCGTCGCACACGGTCAACGGCGTCTCGGAGCTGCACAGTCGTCTGATGGTGCAGACGATCTTCGCCGATTACGCGCAGATCTTTCCGGACCGCTTCACCAGCGTCACCAACGGCGTCACGCCGCGGCGGTGGCTGGCGCAGGCGAACCGGCCGCTGTCGGCGGTGCTCGACGGCTGCATCGGCAGGCGCTGGCGGCTGCAGCTCGACGAGTTGCAGGATTTCGTCCGCTTTGAAGACGATCCCGGCGTTCGCGCTGCCGTCATCGCCGCCAAGCACGAAAACAAGGTGCAGCTTGCCAATCGAATCGGCCACGATCTCGGCATCCGGGTCGATCCGGCGAGCCTTTTCGATGTGCAGGTCAAGCGCATGCACGAGTACAAGCGGCAGCTGCTGAATGTGCTGCGCGTGATCGACGATTACCTCGACATCGTTTCAACGCCGCAGCGCGAACGCGTGCCGCGCACCGTGATCTTCGCCGGCAAGGCGGCCACCGCCTACTACGCCGCCAAGACCGTCATCCACCTGATCCACGACGTCGCTCGCATCGTCAACGGCGATCCGCGGGTCGGCGACCGTCTGAAAGTGGTGTTCGTGCCGAACTACGGCGTATCGGTGGCCGAAAGGATCATCCCCGCGGCCGACCTTTCGGAGCAGATCTCGACCGCCGGCACCGAGGCTTCGGGCACCGGCAACATGAAATTCGCCCTGAACGGCGCCTTGACGATCGGCACCTGGGACGGCGCCAATATCGAGATTGCGCATGCCGTCGGCGAGGAGAACATCTTCATCTTCGGCCTGCGCGCCGAGGACGTTGCCCGCCGCCGCGCATTCGGCTATGTGCCGCGACAGCACTATCTGGAGAACGCCAGGCTCGAGGCGGTGCTCGACGCGCTGGCCCACGGCCGGTTTTCGCCGGACGACCCGGGCCGCTACCGCCACCTGGTCGATTCGCTGCTGCAGCACGACCATTATTTCCTGCTCGCCGATTTCGCCGCCTACCTCGAGGCGCAGCAGCGCGTCGAGCAGGCGTTCGCCGATCCGCAGCGGTGGGCGAAGATGGCGATCCGCAATGTCGGCGCGATGGGCCAGTTCTCCTCCGACCGCACCGTCCGCGAATACGCCCGGCACATCTGGAACATCGCCGTCTAGCCGCGCGTCGTCACCGCGACCCGAGCAGCCGATGCGATTGCCGCCCACGTTGTCGAACGGAATGCCGTATCCGCTTGGCGCGACCGCTCGCGCCGACGGCGTGAATTTCGCCGTCTTCAGCGAACACGCGCAGTTCGTCGAGGTCTGCCTGTTCGATGCCGACGGCGCTACCGAACTGGCCCGGCACCGCCTGCCCGGGCGCACGGACGGCGTCTGGCATGGCTTGCTGACCGGTGTGGGCCCGGGCTGCGTCTACGGCCTGCGCGCGCACGGCCCGTACCTGCCGGAGGCCGGCCATCGCTTCAACGAACACAAGCTGCTGCTCGATCCGTACGCGCGCGAAGTCGTCGGCCGTTTCGACTGGCGCGACGAGCACTTCGGCCACCGCAAGGACCACGAAGACGGCGCCCGCAGCTTCGACAGCCGCGACAACGGCGCCCTCGCGCTGAAGGCCCGCGTTGCCGAGCCGCTGCCGCCGCTGCGTACACGGCCGGACCCATGCCCCGCCGACGAGGTCGTCCTTTACGAAGTGCACGTCAAGGGCTTCACGCGCCTGCATCCCGACGTGCCGGAGCCGCTGCGCGGCACCTACGCCGGGCTGGCGCAGCCGGTCGTGATCGATTACCTGAAAAAGCTCGGCGTCACGACGCTGTCGCTGCTGCCGATCCACCACGCGCTGACCGAGGAGCGGCTGGCGCGGCTGAAGCTGGCTAACTACTGGGGCTACAACACGCTCGCGTTCTTTTGCCCGGACCCGCGCCTGTCGAGCACACCGGACGACGGCGGTGCGGCGCGGCGCGAGTTCCGCGCGATGGTCGAAGCCCTGCACGCGGCCGGCCTCGAAGTCGTCATCGACGTCGTGTTCAACCACACCGCGGAAACCGACGAGACCGGCCCGACGCTGTCGATGCGCGGACTGGATAACGCCTGCTGGTACCGATTGCGGCACGACGATCGCGGCCGTTACGAGAACGTCACCGGCTGCGGCAATACGCTGAACGTCGCCCACCCGCGCGTGACGCAGTTCGTGCTCGACTGCCTGCGCTACTGGGTCGACGAGATGGGCGTGGACGGCTTTCGCTTCGACCTGGCGCCGGTGCTCGGACGCACCGCACACGGTTTCGATGCGCAGGCGCCGTTCTTCGCCGCGCTGGCGCAGGATCCCGTGCTGGCGCGCGCGCGCCTGATCGCCGAGCCCTGGGACCTTGGCCACGGCGGCTACCAGCTCGGGCATTTCCCCGGCCGCTGGCAGGAGTGGAACGACCGCTTCCGTGACGGCATGCGGCAGTTCTGGCTGACGGGCGGTGTCGACCGCGCCGAGTTCGCCCGCCGGCTGCTCGCCTCGAGCGACCGTTTCCAGCATGGCATGCGCACGCCGCTGGCGTCGGTCAACTACCTCACCTCGCACGACGGCTTCACGCTGCGCGATCTGGTCAGCTACCGGCACAAGCACAACGAGGCCAACGGCGAGGCGAACAACGACGGCCACAACGCCAATCACAGCGTCAACTGCGGCGTCGAAGGCCCGAGCGCCGATGCGGCGATCAATGCGCAGCGCGGCCGCCTGCAGCGGGCGCTGCTGGCCACCGCGCTGCTCGCGCAGGGCACGCCGATGCTGGTGGCCGGTGATGAATTCGGGCGCACCCAACGCGGCAACAACAACGCCTACTGCCAGGACAGCGAGATCAGCTGGCTCGACTGGCGCAATGCCGACAGCGACCTTGCCGACTTCATCGCGCGGCTGACGGCGCTGCGGCAGCAGTTGCCGTCCTTGCGGCAGGCGCAGT
>JBFGOX010000134.1:0-6952 GCA_041565015.1 Burkholderiaceae bacterium | reverse complement strand
CCTGATCTTCGTGGTGGCCACGGCGGAGATCGCCGTGGCGATCCCGATCGTGCTGCTGCTGGTCAAGCGCAAGGGCTCGCTCGACCTGAACATGTATTCGGACCTCAAGGGATGACGATGAGCGCCGTACGGCCGACCAAAGGCGCTCAGCTGCCCCCGAAGGGGACAGCGCGAAGCGCGAAGGGGGCAAATTGACCTATCCGCTGACCCTGATCGTCGTCCTGCCGCTGATCGGCTTCCTGATCAACGGGCTGGCCGGAAACACGCTCGGCAAGCGCTTCGTCTCGGTGGTCGGCTGCGGCCTGCCGATCGCCTCGTTCGCCATCGCCGCCTGGGCGGTGGCGCAGCTTCTGGCCGGCGA
Organism: Burkholderiaceae bacterium; assembly: GCA_041565015.1. Taxonomy (GTDB): domain Bacteria; phylum Pseudomonadota; class Gammaproteobacteria; order Burkholderiales; family Burkholderiaceae_F; genus JADJWR01. Next base: position 6,591 of record JBFGOX010000134.1, on the reverse strand, counting down.
CGGCTCAGCAAGGATCGAAACGGCGTTCACCTGGGCGCTGATCGGCGACAAGAGCTTTGAAATTGCCTTCTATCTCGACCGCCTGTCCAGCGTGATGGTGCTGATCGTCACCGGCGTCGGTTCGCTGATCCATCTGTACTCGATGGGTTACATGAAGGACGACGAAAGCTACGCGCGCTTCTTCGCCTATCTGAACCTGTTCCTGTTCTTCATGCTGCTGCTGGTGCTCGGCCGCTCGCTGCTGGTGCTGTTCGTCGGCTGGGAGGGCGTGGGCCTGGCCTCGTATTTGCTGATCGGCTTCTGGTTCGAAGAGCCGGAGAAAGCCGCCGCCGGCAAGAAGGCTTGCATCACCAACCGTGTCGGCGACGCCGGCTTCCTGCTCGGCATGTTCCTGCTGTTCTTCGCCGTCGGCACGCTCGACATGGACAAGATCAACGCGACCTTCATGGCCGGCGTGCCGGCCGGCGTGTCGGCCAGCGTGATCGGCGTGCTGCTGTTCATCGGCGCCACCGGCAAGTCGGCGCAGATCCCGCTGCACGTGTGGCTGCCCGACGCGATGGCCGGCCCGACGCCAGTCTCGGCGCTCATCCACGCCGCGACGATGGTGACCGCCGGCGTGTACCTCGTCTCGCGGCTGTCGGGCATCTTCCTGCACGCCGAGTTCGCCTCGCAGCTGGTGGCCACGATCGGTGTGCTGACGGCGTTCTTCGCGGCGACGATCGCCGTGGTGCAGACCGACATCAAGCGCGTGCTGGCGTATTCGACGATCTCGCAGCTCGGCTTCATGTTCCTCGCCGCCGGCGTCGGCGCCTACGGCGTGGCGGTTTTCCACCTGTACACGCACGCGTTCTTCAAGGCCTGCCTGTTCCTCGGCGCCGGCAGCGTGATCCACGCGATGTCGGGCGAGCAGGACATCCGCAAGATGGGCGGCCTGTGGAAAAAGATCCCCATCACCTTCGCCACCTTCGCCATCTCCACCGCGGCGATCGCCGGCCTGCCGCCGCTGTCGGGCTTCTTCTCCAAGGACGAGATCCTGTGGTTCGCCTACGGCAGCACCTTCGGCGGCTCGGCCTGGCTGTTGCTGCTTGCCTCGGTCACCGCGCTGCTCACCGCGTTCTACATGTTCCGCCTGTTGTGGCTGACGTTCTTCGGCACACCCAGGATGGACGAGGAAGTCGCGCACCACGTGCACGAGTCGCCGCTGTCGATGACCGGCGTGCTGGTCGTGCTGGCGGTGCTGGCGGCCGTCGGCGGCTTCTTCTCGATCCCGCACTTCCTCGAGCCAACGCTGCCGCTGCCGGCGATCCGTCCGGAGGCGCAGGCGTTCCACGTGCCGCTGATCGTCGTCGCCATCGCGCTCGGCGTGGCCGGGCTCGTGCTGGCCGCCTACTTCTATGGCAACGACGCGGCGCGCGCCACTGCGCTGAAGCCGCGCTTCGAGCGGCTGCACGCGGTGCTGACCGGCAAGTACTACATCGACGAGCTTTATGACGCCGTGCTCGGCCGGCCTTTGAACTGGATCTCCGAAAAGGTGTTCCTGCGCATCGGCGATCGCTTCCTGATCGACGGCACGCTCGACGGCCTGGCGGCGCTGGCAAGCCGCAGCGCCGGGCGGCTGTCGCGGCTGCAGACGGGCAACCTGCACCTGTATGCGTTCCTGGTGCTGGCCGGCATCGTCGGCGCACTGATCTGGAGCTGGCGCAATGGGTGACGGGATCCTGCTCAACGTCGTTTTGTACCTGCCGCTGCTCGGCATCGCGCTGATCATCGCGATGCCCGACGGGCAGGACGATCGCATCCGCGCCAACTCGTTCGGCGTGATGCTGGCGCAGTTCGTCATCACGATGTTCCTGTACCTGCGCTTCGATCCGGCGGTTGCCGGCCTGCAGTTCGAGACGCGCCTGCCCTGGATCCCGGAGTGGGGCGTCTACTACCACATCGCGCTCGACGGCTACAACATCCTGCTGGTGCTGCTGACCGCTTTCCTCGGTCCGCTGGTCGTCGCCGGCGCGTTTTCCGCGATCGAGAAGGACATCAAGCTCTTCTATTCGATGGTGTTCTTCATCCAGTTCGCGATGCTCGGCACCTTCGTCGCGCAGGACCTGCTGCTGTTCTACATCTTCTGGGAAACGATGCTGATCCCGATGTTCCTGATCATCGGCATCTGGGGCGGCGAGCGGCGCATCTACGCGACGCTGAAGTTCGTGCTGTACACGGCCTTCGGCTCGATCCTGATGCTGGCGGCGCTGATCTACCTGGTCTGGTCGAATTACCAGGACACGGGCGTGCTGTCGTTCGCCTTCACCGACCTGTTCGGCACGAAACTGAACGTCGCCGAGCAGGGCTGGCTGCTGGCGGCCTTCGCGCTGTCGTTCGCGATCAAGGTGCCAATGGTGCCGTTTCATACCTGGCTGCCCGACGCGCACGTCGAGGCGCCGACTACAGGCTCGGTGATCCTGGCCGGCGTGCTGCTGAAGATGGGCACCTACGGCTTCATCAAGCTCGGCTTCCCGCTGTTTCCGCAGGCCTCGCAACTGGCGATGCCAATGGTGATGGCGCTGGCGGTGGTGAGCATCGTCTACGGCGCGTGCCTGGCGCTGGTGCAGACCGATATCAAGAAGATCATCGCCTACTCGTCGATCAGCCATCTCGGCTACGTGATGCTCGGGCTGGCCAGCCTCGATCTCATCGGCATCCAGGGCGCGATCATCCAGATGGTCAGCCACGGCCTGACGGCGGCCGGCCTGTTCCTGATGGTCGGCATGATCTACGAGCGCTGCCACACGCGCGAACTCGCCGCCTATGGCGGGCTGGCAAAGGCGCTGCCGGTGTACTCGGTGTTCTTCATGGTGCTGACGCTCGCTGCGATCGGACTGCCGACCACCAGCGGCTTCACCGGCGAATTCCTGGTGCTGCTCGGTGCCTTCACCGCGGCGTGGCCGCAGCACCTGGCCGGCGACTCGGCGCCGCTCATCTTCGCGGTCATCGCGGTCTCGGGCGTGGTGCTCGGCGCGATGTACATGTTGTGGTTCGCGCAGCGTTTCCTCTACGGCACGACCAAGATTCCGCACGGCCCGGTACTCGACCTGAACCGGCGCGAGAAGCTGATCCTTGCCGCGTTGCTGGTGCCGGTGTTCTGGATCGGCCTGTTCCCCGATGAACCGATGCGCAAGACCGAGACCGCGGCGCTGCACTTCCAGCGGCTGGTCGGGAGCGCGCAGGCCGGCGCAACGGCCTCCGCGCAGCCGCCGGCGTTGCTGGTCCGTGGCGAGGAGGCGACGCGATGAACTGGACCACCGTCATCGTCGGAATGATGCCCGAGCACCTCGTGCTCGGCGGCATCGTCGTGCTGCTGTCGATCGACATTGCCAGCGACAAATCGCGCGGCCTGCTGCCGGTGGCCGTCACTGCGGTCACCGCGGCCGCCCTGATCGCCGTGCTGCTGGCGATCGTCCAGTACACCGCGTCTCCGTTCCCCGGCCAGTTCTCGGTCGATCCGTCGGCGTATGCGGCGAAGGCGATCGTGCTGGTGCTGGCGATTCCGGCGCTGCTGCTGGCGCGTGATGATTTCCCCGACGGGCCGTTCTACGTGCTGCTGCTGTCGTCACTGTACGGTGCGCTGCTGATCATTTCCTCCGACAGTTTCCTGACGCTGTTCATCGGTCTGGAGCTGATGTCGATCCCGGTCTACGTGCTGGTGCTGCTGGCGATGCAGCGCAACGAATGCACGGAGGCGGCGCTGAAATACCTGATCCTCGGCGGCGCGGCGACTGCCACGCTGCTGATGGGCGTGTCGCTGCTGTTCGGCTACACGGGCACGCTGGAGCTCGAGGCGTTCGGCCGCTCGCTCGACTCCGGCAGCGCGATGGCGCAGGCCGGCGTGGTCCTGGTATTGCTCGCGTTCTTCCTGAAGGCGGCGGTGGTGCCATTCCACACCTGGGCGCCCGATGCGTACGAAGCGGCCAGCGTGCCGGTCACCGGCTACATGGCCACGGTGATCAAGGCCGCGGTGCTGCTGGCCGCCGTGCGGCTGTTCGGCTTCGACTCGCTGTCCGGGCGACTGGTCGAGCTACTGGCGATCCTGGCGCTGGTCTCGATCGTCTGGGGCAACCTCGCCGCGATCAAGCAGACGAGCTTCCGCCGCATGATCGCCTACTCGTCGATCGCTCATGCCGGTTACCTCTTCTATGCCTTCCTCGGCGACGCCGAGGGCCGCTTCCAGGCCGTGGCGTTCTATGCGCTCGTCTACGGGCTGATGAACATGCTGGCCTTTGCATCGCTGCCCGCCTCGGGCAACGATGCCGCGCGCGATCATCTCGACAACCTGAAGGGCCTGTATCAGCGCGCGCCGTTTGCCGCCGTGATGATCGCGGTGGCGATGTTCTCGCTGGCCGGCATTCCGCCGCTGCCCGGCTTCGTCGCCAAGTTCCTGATCTTCCGCAACGTGATCGAGGCCGGCTACACGCTGTATGCGGTGCTCGGGCTGGTCGGCAGCTACCTCGGCATCTACTTCTACCTGCGCGTGATGCAGTACATGTTCATGAGCCCGGCACCGGCCGGCGTGCAGGCGCAGCCCTCCGCTCGGCTGGCCTTCGGCGCGAGCCTCGTGTGCCTGGTGCCGACCGTCGTGCTGATGCTGTATCCGGGCGGGCTGATCAGCAGCCTGTAGCCGCGCGCGGCTCACGCCATGCGGGGCGTCAGCTGTTCAGGAAGTAGATGTCGGGCTTGTCGACCACGCCGACCTTCTTCATCGTTTCGCGCAGGTCGTCGGAGGCGGCAAACGCCTTGGCGCGGTCGAGATCCTCGACCTGGAAGAAAATGACGACCTCGTTCGCGTCGTCGGCGCCGTGCAGCAGGTAGCGCTCGGCGAGCCCGGCCTCGGTGCGCCACGGCAGGTGCGCGTCGTAGCCGCGCTTCCACTCGGCGAAATCGCGAACCTTGTGGCGGATGAGCATGTAACTGGCCATCAGTTTTCTCCTCGATCGAATGTGGCTGCGTCGTGGCGTCGCGTTGCGAGGCAATGCAGCCCCGGACGCCGCGGCTGCGCGGGCGAGAATCGCCCGCCGTGACAGGTCCCGGGACAGTCCTTGTGCGCTGCTGACGCAGCGCCGCTGTCCCGAGCCGCGAACGATCAATCGTAGCGGCAAGCGGGGGCCGTCCGCCTACCGTGAATGCCGTCAGTAAACGAACGGACTTGCGCCCGGCGGCCAGATGTGGGCGCAATCAAGCGAATGTTTCAGCCCGCCCGCTTTGCGGGCCCCTGCCCTGCCGCTCACGGCGCAGCATCTGCCCCTGCGCCAACCGCGCGCGTGACGATGTCGACCTCGCCATGCAGCGTCCGGTGCACCGGGCACTTGTCGGCGATCTCGAGCAGGCGCTGGCGTTGTGCCTCGTCGAGCGCGCCCTCGAACGCGATTTCGCGCTCGATGCGGTCGATCTTTCCGCTCTGCGTTTCGCAGTGCTCGCAGTCGGCTGCATGGATCTTGGCGTGCTTCAGGGCCACCCGGACCTGGCCCAGCGACCATTGCTTCTGCTTCGCATAGATGCGCAGCGTCATGGCCGTGCAGGCGCCAAGCGCGGCGGCCAGTAGATCGTATGGGCTCGGCCCCGCATCCGCGCCGCCCACGGCGGCCGGTTCGTCGGCCAGCCATTGATGACGGCCGGCGCGCACGCGGACCGTGAAGGCGCCGGTGCCGGTTTCTTCGACCCGCACCCACTCGTCAGCGGCTTCGTCTGAACCGGTTTCCTGTGCCGGCAGATAGCGTGCAGCCCAGGCAGCGATCACGCCGGCGGCAAAACGCGCGTCGACTTCCCGGTTGAGCAGATGGTCGGCGCCGTCGAGCGAGACGAACGACTTCGGATGCACGGCCGCCTCGAAGATCGCGCGGGCGTTGCCGACGTCGACCACCTTGTCCTGCGGCGCGTGCAAGACCATCAACGGTCGCTTCAGTTGCCGGATCCGCTCGGCCTGCGCCTGTCCGGCCAGGTCGTCGAGGAAGGCGCGGCTGATCGTGAACGGGCGGTCGGCCAGCTGCACTGTCGCCCGGCCCTGCTCGGCGATGATCTTCAGGTCTTCGCCGAACTGCTTCGTCACGTGCGCCGGCTCGAACGGCGCGCCGATCGTCGCCACGGCACGGGCCTCGGCGATACGATCCGCCGCGGCCAGCACGGCGGCGCCGCCGAGCGAGTGGCCGATCAGCAGCGCCGCCTCGCCGTGATTCGCGCGCAACCAGTCGGCCGCCGCCACGAGGTCGTCGACGTTCGAACTGAAGTTGGTATTGGCGAAATCGCCGCCGCTGCCGCCAAGTCCGGTGAAGTCGAAGCGCATGACGCCGAAGCCGGATTCGGCCAGCGCGCGGGCGATGAACGCCGCGGCCTTGGTGTCCTTCGAGCAGGTGAAGCAATGCGCGAACAGCGCCCAGGCACGGGGCCGTGCATCCGGCGTGTCGAGCCGCGCGGCGAGCGTCGCGCCCTGGCTGCCGGGAAATTCGACGCGAGTGTTGGGCATCGGAGGCCTCCACCGGTTGCTGGGCCAGCGCCGCGGGCGCTGGCACCGTGGGCAATGTGCCAGTGTGCGCCGTCGCGCGGGGT
>JBFGOX010000133.1:0-6987 GCA_041565015.1 Burkholderiaceae bacterium | reverse complement strand
GAACAACTACTAGTGCTGCTCGGCGAGGCCGAAGTCCGCCGCCACCCGGAAGGCGGCCACTACCAGGGGAAGATGTGGGCGGACCTTCATCGTCGCTTGGACGTGCCGCGCTCGGTAGGCGATCGCGCTTCGGCTCGACAAGATTCGAAGTGAACCGGCGCGAGACGCTCAACGGCTCGCCGACATCGCGCAGCTGCAGACGCCGTTCCTGCGCGAAGTCGCTGCACGCAAGGGCAGGGCGGATCCGCGGCTGCAGGAATATCGCTGGCTGCTCGAGGAGCTGCGCGTGTCGCTGTTCGCGCAGGAGCTGCGCACGCCGATGCCGGTCAGCGTGAAACGGCTGCAGAAAGTGTGGGACGCGCTGCAGCGGTGAGACAAGCCGCGGCGGGCTATTCCGGCACGCCGGCCTTGCGCAGCCCCGCGTAGAGCAGTTGATCGAAATAGGTACGGCCGCGGCTGCTGCGGTCGGCGACCGCTTCATGCCAGCGGATCGAGAACTCCGGCCGCAGGCGCATCAGTTCGGCCTTGGCCCGCGCGGCACGTTGCGCATTGCCGTGCAATGCGTAGGCGGCGGTCAGCACCATGTAGTCGGGCCACTCGGGACCGAAGGCCATTCCGCGCTCGCACGACCGGATCGCTTCAGCATATTGCTCGAGCACGATCAGGGCGCGGCAACGGAAGTGCATCAGTGCGCCGCCGGCCATGCTCTCCGGGTTCAGCGCCAGGCTCTTGTCGAACGCCGCCAAGGCCTGCTCGCCGCGCCCCTGTGCCAGCAGGATCTGGCCATTGAGCGAGTGCAGCGAGACCAGGTAAGGGTTCAGTTGGCTGCCGTGCTGTGCCGCTTCGGCCGCCGCGTCGAGTTGGTCACGGACGAACAGCACATTGGCGCGGGCGGCCCACGCCTCGGCATTGGCAGGCTGCAGCGTGACGGCCCGCAGGGACATCGCGTCGGCCTTTGCCAGCAGTTGATCACGCGGCCCGCCGGGGCCGACCTGGTGCGTTTCGTAGGCCAGGGCATGGGCGTAGCCGATCAGGGCCGGAACGTGGTGCGCATCGATCTGCAGCGCACGCTCGAACCGTTCGCGGATCGCAGGCAATTTCTTCGGATCGGTCAGTTTCTGCAATTCCTCGGCTGCGACGAGTGCCGATGCGTAGGCACCCGTCGCCTCTCCGCCCACGGCGACGCGTTTCAGTTCGGCCGCGCGGACCGCTGAACGCAGCGATTCCGACAGGCGGCCCACGAGCGCCAGTGGCGCGGCGTCGTCGACCGGCGCGGGCGCGTCGAGCTGCGTGTTCCACAACGATCCACCGCTTTCGGTGTCGATCAGGTGGGCGGACACGCGTACGACGCTGCCGGCGCGCTCGACGCGCCCGTCGAGCGCATAACGGACCTTCAGTTCCCGACCGATGTTCTGGATCTCGCTGCGTCGGCCGGCCCATCTTGCCGCCACGGTCGGTGCGATGACGATGAGGTCGGCGACCTTCGAGACTGCGCCCGTAAGCTGCGATGTCAGCGATGCCGACAACGACTCGGCGCCCGGGACCTCGGCGGGGTAGGCAAAAGGCAGCACGACCAGCGACTGCGGCGGCCTTTGGTCGGGTGCCCAGCTCTGGTAGCCAAGGCGCGCGCCGGCGACGATCGCGATGGCACTTACCGCTGCGGCGAGCCAGCGCGGCCAGCGCCGGGCGCGAATCCGGGCCCACGGTGACGGCGGGCCGCCCAGTTCGACCGTGAACACGCGAACCGGGCGCGAGATGTTCTTCACGTACTGCTGGCCGGCGTCGACGAAACTGACGCCGAGATCCTGTCGAACCTGCTCGCGCACCGTGCCGGAGATCGCGATGCCGCCCGGAGGAGAAATCGCTTCCAGTCGCGCGGCGACATTTACGCCATTGCCGGCGATGTCGTTTTCTTCGACGAGGATGTCGCCGAGGTTGATGCCGATGCGGTGATCGATGCGGCCTTGAGCCGGCAAGCCGCGGTTGCGTTCGGCCATCGTCCGCTGGATTTCGATGGCGGCCACCAGCGCGGACATCGCGCTGGGAAACTCGACCAGCAGGCCATCGCCCACGGTCCGCACGATGCGGCCGCCGTGGCGGCGGACCGCCGGATCGGTGACCCGGGCGCGGATTTCGAGCAAGCGCGCATGCGTGCCGGCTTCGTCGTGCTCCATCAGCCGGCTGTAGCCGGCGACATCGGCAATCAGCACCGCGGCCAGCCGGCGCGTCGAAGGCGTGCTCATGCGAAACCCGTTGGGCGATCGGCGCCGCGACTTGTTCGTGTCGTCGATCGTTGACCTTCGGCGCCGACGGTGCCGGAAGTCTACCCAGACTTAGTGGTTTTTCGGCGACGATGCACACGAGGTTGCGGTAACTTTCGCCGATGGATCGGCGCCCGAATCGGCAGGCGACGGCAACGACGCTGGAGGCTGGAACGAGCCGGGCTCGCGTGCGCGAACACGATTCGCCGCTGGTGCGGGGGCTGCTGATCGGTGCCGGCCTCGCGTGCGTGGCGCTGGGCGTGATCGGGATCTTTCTGCCGGTGCTGCCGACCACGCCGTTCATGCTGCTCGCGGCGGCCTGCTTCGCGCGCTCGTCTCGCCGCTTTCACGACTGGCTGTTGTCGAATCGCACCTTCGGACCGCTGATCCACGAATGGGAACAGCATCGTTCGATCCCGCGCCGGACCAAGCTCGTGGCGATCGCGCTGATGTCGCTGACGCTGGCGCTCTCGATCGTGTTCTTCGTCGAGCCGCGCTGGCTGCAGGCGCTGCTGGCGGCCATTGGTCTGGCGCTGGCCATCTGGCTGTACCACATTCCGTCGCGCGCGCCATAGGAAAGCGCAGTGGCGAGCAGATGCAAGAGGCCCGAGCAGACCAGTAGCAAACGTATCGTCGCGGTGCGACCTCCCCACAAGACGGTACGCGAGCGCTTCAAGTGCGATCGGTGCCCCACGGCCATCAGCCAGCACATCGATTCCGACCGGCGCAAGACGCAGCAGACCTTGGATGCCATGACAAGCATCGACAATGACTCGCCTGGCAGGAGCAAGAACAGCGATACGACCTGGAAGGCCGACGGCGTGTCCGCAGAAACCGAAATGCCGACGCATCCCGCACTGTGGTGCATAGGCTCGTCGTCGATGGTGGCCGAGATGACGATGCCGCGCGCGGCCTCCGGCTGCGTCATGCGATTTCCTCCGACCGGCCACGGCAGCGTGATCGGCAACCCGATCCTATCGGTGATCAAAATCGGCACCTATCCGCGGACCTTTCTACTATCGGCGAAGACATCGATGTCGACTGATCCGTACTGCCGAAGCAAGAGCCCGCTCGATCAGGCAGGCGACAATCGGCCCGAAGGCGTGCAGCGCAGCGCCGATGGCCCGCTGACCGCGGCGATCGCGACGAGGTTGGGGCCGAACGAGACGGCGGCGGCGCCTTGGCGATACCATCGCGCTGCAAGGACGACTCGCTGCCGCATCGAAGGAGCGAGCGAAACATGATCGACGACAGATAAGGAGACTCCACATGTCAGGTACAGCCCGAAAACTCACGGCCGCGGTTGCGCTGGCTGCGGCGGCGGTCACCAGCGCCACGCTTGCTGCCGGCTATCCGACCAAGGCGGTGAACTACATCATCCCGTTCGGGCCAGGCGGCGAGTCCGATATCTCGGCCCGACTGCAGGAGCCGGTGTTCAAGAAGCTGACCGGGCAGAGCCTGGTGATCCAGTACAAGCCCGGCGCGGGCGGCGCCGCGGGTTGGTCGCAGCTGAACGGCATGCAAGCCGACGGCTATACGGTGATGGGCACCAACCTGCCGCACATCGTGCTGCAGCCGCTGGACAAGGATGTCGGCTACAAGACCGACGACATCACCACGCTGTACTGGTTCCACTTCACGCCCGATGCGCTGCTGGTGCCGGCCGACAGTCCGATCAAGTCGCTGAAGGATTTTGTCGAGACCGCGAAGAAGGCGCCGGGCTCGCTCACGCTGGGCGGTTCGGGGACCAACTCGGCCAACCATCTGGCACAGCAGCAGTTCGACAAGCTGGCCGGCATCAAGACGACGTACGTGCCGTTCGGCGGCACCGGGCCGGCCAACACCGCGCTGCTGGGCAAGCAGGTCAGCGGCAGCTGGGGGTACTCGACGATCCAGATACAGCTCGGCGACCAGGCGCGTTGTCTCGGCGTGGCGATGGACGCGCGTCATCCCAAGCTGCCGAATTGCCCGACGTTCAAGGAGCAGGGCTTCAACCTCGTCGGCGGCGCCTATCGCGGCGTCGCGGTTCCAAAATCGACGCCCGCCGACATCAAGGCGCAGCTGGCTGAGATCCTTGGCAAGATCAACAAGGATCCGGAATTCATCAGGAAGATGGAGGACGGTGGCTTCGCCATGCTCGACGTCGGGCCGGCGCAGATGGACAAGTTCATGGCCGAAGTGAAAGCGCGCTACGAGGCGTTGGCCAGGGACATGGGCATCAAGAAGAAGTAATCGCTACGCAACCGACTTAAGACGCGACGCTTCGCCGGCCGCCGGCAACGCGTCGCGCTCGTTTCCTGGCTCGCGCATGTTCGGCCTCGATTACCTGCTGGCGGCGCTGACGCCGTACAATCTGCTGCTTGCGCTGGCTGGCGTGGTGGCCGGAACGGCGATCGGCGCGCTGCCGGGACTGACCGCGACGATGGCCGTCGCGGTGCTGGTGCCGTTCACCTTTGCGATGGAGCCGGCCTCGGCGCTGATCGCGCTGGGCGCCATTTACACCGGCGCCATCTACGGCGGCGCCTATGCCGCCATCTTGCTGAACACACCGGGAACGCCGTCGTCGATCGCCACCACTTTCGATGGTTTTCCGCTGGCCAAGAGCGGTCGCGGTGACCTGGCGCTGACACTGGCGTGCCTGGCCTCGGTCATCGGCGGACTGGTCGGGGCGCTGTTCCTGCTGCTGCTGGCGCCGCCGATGGCGACGGTGGCGCTGAAGTTCGGCCCTGTTGAATATTTCTGGCTCGCCATCTTCGGGCTGACGCTGATTGCCTCGCTCGGCGAAGGCAGCACGATCAAGGGACTGATCGGCGGCTGCATCGGCCTGCTGCTGTCGATGGTCGGTGTGGCCGAGGTCGGTGGCGACGTGCGTTATGTCGGCTCCATGCAGGCGCTGCTCGGCGGCATTGACGTCGTCTCCGCGCTGATCGGGCTTTATTGCGTCCCGGTGCTGATCGACCTGGTGGCCACGCCGACGCCGCACCTGAAACTGTCGGGTGCGGTCGCCGGCTATCGGCTGCGCGAAGCAGGATCGATCATGGCGCGCGCCAAGTTCAATCTCGCCCGCAGTTCGGTCATCGGCACGGTCGTCGGCATCTTGCCGGGCGCGGGCGGGTCGATCGCCTCGCTGGTCGCTTACTCGGAGGCCAAGCGTGTCTCATCGCGGCGCGAACACTTCGGCAAGGGTGAGCCCGACGGTATTCTGGCCACCGAGTCGGCCAACAACGCCACGGTCGGCGGCGGTTTCATTCCCACCCTGGTGCTCGGCATTCCCGGCACGCCGCCGGACGCCATCATCCTCGGCGCCCTGCTGGTACAGGGTATTCGTACCGGCCCGTCGCTTTTCGCCCAGCAGAGTTCGATCGTCTTCACCTTCATCTGGGGCCTGATCATCGCCACCGTGCTGATGCTGCCGGTCGGGCTGGTGATCGGTCGCTACGCCTTCAAGTCGATCGTCGCCATTCCGAAGACCGTGCTGGTGCCGGCCGTGGCGCTGCTGACGATCATCGGCAGCTTTGCGGTGCACAACAACCCGCACGAGGTGCAGCAGATGGTGGTGCTTGGCGTGCTGGCCTGGGGACTGATGCAACTCGGCTTCACTGTGTCGCCGATCGTGCTCGGCCTGATTCTCGGCGCGATTGCCGAGCGCGGCTTCGTGCAGGGCAATCTGATCGGCGGTGCGCGTGGCAGTGTGGTCGCCGAGTTCTTCGCCCGCCCGATCTCGATGGGCATCATCGCCTTCATCCTGGTCGGACTGCTGTATCCGATGCTGGCGCGACGGCGCGCAGCGCGGTTGCAGGCCATGCGGGGCAGCGGCCTTGAGTGAGCGCCGGATGCAGCGTGATCTGCCGGGACTGATCGGCTGCGTGCTGGTGATCGTGGTCGGCGTCGCCGCGCTGGTCTACTCGCAGGAGTTCTCGCCGCTCGGTTCGGTGTTTCCGCGCACGATCGCCGGCGTGATGATCGTGCTGGCCATCTGGTACATCGTACTCACGCTGATCGGACGCACGCAGCGCGCTGCATTGGCGACCGGCTCGACCGTGCGGCGGCTGGCGCTGATGATCGTGATGCTGGCCTGGGCCTTCGCGCTCGATCGGGTCGGCTTCCTGGTCAGCAGTGCCGTCGCGTTCGCGGCGTTGCTGGCCATTGCCAATCACGATCGCTGGACCCCGCGCTCAGTGCTCGTCTACGGGCTGGTCGGCGCCGTCATTCTGGGCGTCATCTATGGCCTGTTCCGCTTCGCGCTGCAGGTGCCTCTGCCGGCAGGCCGATGGCTCTGATGGTCGGCGCGGCGATGCGAGGAAGACGGTGACTGATGATTGTCATCACTGAATTCATGGACGAGCGCGCGGTCGAGCGCCTGCGTGCCCGGCACGACGTTCTTTACGATCCGACGCTGGTCGACGACGCTTCTCGCCTGTGCCAGAAGGCCGCGGCCGCCGACGCCCTGATCGTTCGCAACCGCACCCAGGTCCGGGGCGACCTGCTCGCCGCACTGACTCGATGCGAGGTCGTCGGTCGGCTCGGCGTGGGGCTCGACAACATCGATGTCGGCGCCTGCGAGGCCAAGGGCATTCGCGTGATCCCGGCGACCGGCGCCAATGCGCTGTCGGTAGCGGAGTACGTCGTCGGCACGGCCGTTGGACTGCTGCGCGGCGCCTACCTGTCGACCGTGGAGGTTGCCGCGGGGCAGTGGCCGCGCGCGCGGCTGAGCGAGGGGCGCGAG
>JBFGOX010000132.1:0-6991 GCA_041565015.1 Burkholderiaceae bacterium | reverse complement strand
GGGCTTCCATAGCAGGACGGCCGCCATCAGCAGGTACACGAGCAGTCCCGCGGCCGCCGGAAACAGCACCTTGCCGAACGTGTCGACGACGCCCACCAGCAGTGCGGCCACCAGCGCGCCGCGGATCGAACCGATGCCGCCGATCACCACCACCACGAAGCAGATGATCAGCACCTGGTTGCCCATGCCGGGATAAACGGAACTCACCGGTGCGGCGATCATGCCGGCGAGCGCGGCCAGCGCCACGCCGACCGCGAACACGATGCGATAAAGCAGCCGGATGTCGATGCCCATCGCCCGCACCATCTCGCGATTGCTGGCGCCGGCGCGCACCCGCATGCCGAGCCGCGTGCGCGCGATCACGACCCACATCGCCAGCGCCAGCGCCACGCAGACGGCCGAGATGAAGAGCCGATACACCGGATAGGTCATGATGTCCGACAGTGGAATGCTGCCGGCGAGCCATGCCGGCGTGGGCACGCCGTGCACGTCGTCGCCGACCAGGATGCTGCGCAGTTCCTCGAAGACCAGGATCAGGCCGTAGGTCATCAGTACCTGCTGCAGGTGCTCCCGCTCGTACAGGTAGCTGAAGAACAGCCACTCGAGCAGGTAGCCGAGCAGCACCGATAGCGCGATGCCGGCGGCCAGCGTGGTGAAGAAGCCGCCGCCGAGCCAGCTTTGCACGAACGGCGCCAGCGCGTAGGCCATGTAGGCGCCGATCATGTAGAAGCTGCCGTGGGCGAGATTGATGACGCCCATGATGCCGAAGATCAGCGTCAAGCCGCTGGCGACGAGAAACAGCAGCAGCCCGTACTGGACCGCATTCAGGCACTGGATCAGAAAGGTGGCGAAGTCCATGGTCGCAGCGGCGCCAGACGGGACCTGTCGATCACCGAGGCGTTGTCGCCCCAGCGCAGGCCGGGACCCAGTCTCGAAGTGGCAAGAACCGGGGCCCCGGCCGCGCCGGGACGGAAAACCTCACCGGGAAGACCCGCGCCGCTACATCTTGCAGCCGCGCGCCGGATCGGCCAGCGCCTTGGCGGCAATGCCGGCAACCTTGTTCTGCTTGCCCTCGACCTTGCGCAGGTAAATGTCCTGCACCGGGTTGTGCGCCTTCGACAGTGTGAAGGCGCCGCGCGGGCTGTCGATCTTCGCCTTCTGGATAGCGGCCGCGAAATCGGCGCGCTTGGACAGGTCGCCCTTGACCGCTTTCAGGCCGATGTTGAGCATCTGCGCCGCGTCGTAGCCCTGCACCGCGTACACATCGGGCTGCAGCTTGTAGGCCTTCACGTAATTGAGACGGAAGGCGTTGTCGCGCGGCGTATCGAGGCTGTCGGCATAGTGCAGCGCCGTGTAGATGCCCTGGGCCGCATCGCCCTGCGCCTCGAGCGTGCCGTCGGTGAGGAACCCCGGGCCATACAGCGGGATGGTCTTGTTCAGGCCCGCGCCCGCGTAGTCCTTGACGAACTTCACCGCGCCGCCGCCGGCGAAGAAGGCGAACACCGCATCCGGCTTGGTGGCCGCGATGTCGGTCAGCAGGGCCTGGAACTCGACGTTCGGAAACGGCACGTTCATTTCCTTCAGTACCTGGCCGCCGCCTTTCTCGAAACCCTCCTTGAACGCCGCCGCCATCTCGTCGCCGGCGGCGTATTTCCACGTAATCGACACCGCGCGCTTGTGGCCGCGCTTGGCCATCACCTCGCCCATCGCGTAGGACGACTGCCAGTTGGAGAACGAACTGCGGAAGACGTTCGGCGCGCAAAATGGCCCGGTTATCGCGTTGGCGCCGGCGTTGGGCACGATCAGCAGCGCCTTGGAATCGCGCGCCACCTTGGCCATCGCCATCGCCACGCCCGAGTGAACGGTGCCGACGACGACGTCGACCTGGTCGCGGTTGATGAGTTTGTTGACGTTGTCGGTCGCCTTGGCGGGATCGGATTCGTCGTCGACGACGAAGTATTCGATCTCGCGCCCGCCGAGCTTGCCGCCCTGTTCCTGCACGTACAGCTTGAATCCGTTGTCAATCGCCGTGCCGAGCGCGGCGAAGGTGCCGGTGAACGGCAGCATCATGCCGACTTTCAGCTTGGCCTGGGCGTGCGCCGCGCCGCCGGCGGCGAGCAGGGCGCAGGCGGCCAGAGTGGCCACGGTGTTACGACGTTTCATGTTGTCTCCTCTCCTCGTGGGGTTGCGTTGTGATGTCGCTGCGTTGAGTGCGTCGGATGAAGTCGATCGTCGCGGTGATCAGTGCGTCAGGTTGATCGCGGTGCGGCGAATGCGCACAGTCCTCCAGCTTGACGACCCTGGCCTGCGGCACCTGCGCGGCCAGGTCGTCGACCTGCGCCATTGTCCCGTATTCGTCATTGTGCCCCTGGATCGCCAGCACCGGCACGCTGATCGACGGCAGCAGCGCCGCGATGTTCCAGTCGCGAAAGGCAGGGTCGAGCCAGATGTCGTTCCAGCCCCAGAAGGCCGAATCGACGTCGTGATGATGGCGCGACAGTTTCTTGCGCAGGTCGGACGAACCGTACGCGTAACGTGCCTGCTCGATGCTGTGAATCGACAGGTCCTCGACGAAGATGTGCGGCGCCAGGACGACGAGTCCGGCGATGGCATCCGGATACGCCGCGGCGTGGATCAGCGCGATCGAGGCGCCGTCGCTGTGGCCGAACAGCCACGGCGGATCCGTTTCGACGTCGATGCCGGCTGCGGCCAGGAATGCCGGCAATACGTCGTGCGCCTGCCGATGCATGTAGTCGGGCGCCCAGCGCTCGCCGTGTGGCCGCGGTGTCGAACGGCCGTAGCCGGCGCGCGAATACACCAGGCCGCGAAAACCGCCGCTTTCGCATAACTGCGCCGGAAAGTCCTTCCACATCGACGCCGAGCCGAGTCCTTCGTGCAGAAACACCAGCAACGGTGCCGCGGCGCTGGTGGTGCCGACCCAGCGGTATTCGAGCCGGACCGACCGGCCGTCCTGGCTGATCGCGGCGAAGTGACTGTGCGCGTCGGCGTGTTCGTGATCCATCTTGGCGATCGCTCCCCCCGACAGCGGTCAGCGACGCGATTTCTCGCTTTCGCGCAGGCGGAAGCGCTGGATCTTGCCGGTGGCCGTCTTCGGCAGTTCGTCGATGAATTCGAGCAGACGGGGATACTTGTGCGGCGCCAGCTTGCTCTTCACGAACTGCTTCAGTTCGTCGCCCATGGCGTCATTGGCCTTGTCCCGCTGCTTCAGCACCACGTACGCCTTCGGCCGCGTCAGGCCGTTTTCATCGGTCACGCCGATCAGCGCCGCTTCGAGCACCGATGGGTGTTGCACCAGTGTGGCCTCGACCTCGAACGGCGAGACATACTGGCCGCTGACCTTCAGCATGTCGTCGCTGCGGCCCGAGTAGACGTAGTAGCCGTCGGCGTCGCGCTCGTACTTGTCGCCGCTGCGCGTCCAGCCGCCGTGGAAGGTCGAGGCGGAGCGGGCGCGGTCCTGCCAGTACATCAGCGCCGAGGTCGGGCCGTTGATGTACAGATCGCCGATCTGTCCGTGGCCGTCGATCACGGCGCCGGCCTCGTCGCGCAGCTCGATTTCGTAGCCCGGCACCGGCTTGCCCGAAGTGCCGTAGCGCACGTCGCCCGGCCGGTTGGAGATGAAGATGTGCAGCATCTCGGTCGAGCCGATGCCGTCGATGATCTCCACCCCGTAGTGCGCGGTGAAGCGCTCGCCGATTTCGCGCGGCAGCGCTTCGCCGGCGGAAGAACACAGCCGCAGTGCGACCTGGTTCTTTGCCGGCAGGTTCGGCGAGGCGAGCATGCCGGCGTATCCGGTCGGCGCGCCGAAGAACACCGTCGGCTTGTTCTCGGTCCAGCGCTTGAAGATCGCATCGGGCGTCGGCCGCTCGGCCATCAGCAGCACGCTGGCGCCGACCGACAGCGGGAAGGTCAGCGCGTTGCCCAGGCCGTAGGCAAAGAACAGCTTCGCCGCCGAGAAGCACAGATCGTTTTCGGCGAGCTTCAGCACCGGCTTGCCGTACAGCTCGGCCGTCCAGTACGGATTGGCATGCGTGTGCACGGTGCCCTTGGGCCGGCCGGTCGAGCCCGACGAATACAGCCAGAAGGCGATCTCGTCGGCGCCGGTGTCGGCGGCCGCAGTCGTCGGCTCGTGCGCGCCGAGCCATCGGTCGAAATCCTCGGTGCCCTTCGGCAGGTCCTTGCCGCGAGAAATCACCAGCGAGCGCACTTCGTGCCCGCCCTTGGCCAACGCCGATTGCAGCACCGGTACGAGCGGCGCCGAGACCAGCGCCGCCTGCGCGCGGCTGTGCGCGAGCATGAACGCGTAGTCGTCGGCGGTGAGCAGCGTGTTCACCGCCACCGGCACCACGCCGGCATACAGCGCACCGAGGAAAGCGACCGGCCAGTCGGTGCAATCGTGCATCAGCAGCAGCACCCGTTCTTCGCGGCGCAGGCCGATGGCCTGCAGCGCGGCGGCGCAGCGGCGGGCACGCTCGGCCAGTTCGCCGTAGCTGAGCTGGCCGGCATCGTCGATGAAGGCGATCTGGGCCGCGCGCGAGGCATTCAGATCGAACAGGTGGCGGGCAAAATTGAAGCGCTCGGTCGGCGCCTGCGGGTTGAATCCGGGCCGGTCGGTCATTGCAGGTCTCCGAAACAGCACTCGTGGCAAGTGACTATTGCGCGAGTCGGTCAGGCAGGCAAGCTTGCAGTGGCCCGGCGCGTACGGGCAAGTGCGCGCATCGCGACGCATGCACTCGCACGATCACGCGACGTCGATCTGCCTCTCGCGAGTCTAAATTGGTATCAGGGTACTATAATTCGGATTCGGTTGACCGGGGAGACCCCATGAACGCGCCCGATGCTGCTTCCTTAGCACGCGTCAATTACCAGACCGACCCGAGCCGGTACCGGCACTGGCGGCTGACGTTCGACGGGCCGATCGCCACGCTGGCAATGGATGTTGCCGAAGACGGCGGCCTGCGCCCCGGCTACCAGCTCAAGCTGAACAGCTACGACCTCGGCGTCGACATCGAACTGGCCGATGCGCTCAATCGCATCCGCTTCGAGCATCCCGAGGTGCGCACGGTAGTGGTGACCAGCCTGAAGGAGCGCATCTTCTGTTCGGGCGCCAACATCTTCATGCTCGGCGTCTCGTCGCACGCGTGGAAAGTGAATTTCTGCAAGTTCACCAACGAGACGCGCAATGGCATCGAGGATTCCAGCAGCCATTCAGGCCTGAAGTTTCTCGCCGCCGTCAACGGCGCCTGCGCCGGCGGCGGCTACGAACTGGCGCTGGCCTGCGACGAGATTCTCCTCGTCGACGACCGCTCCTCGACGGTCAGCCTGCCCGAGGTGCCGCTGCTCGGCGTGCTGCCGGGCACCGGCGGGCTCACCAGGCTCACCGACAAGCGTCGCGTGCGCCACGACCTGGCGGATGTCTTCTGCACGACGACCGAAGGCGTGCGCGGCGAGAAGGCCGTGGCCTGGCGGCTGGTCGATGCTGTTGCCAAACCGGCGGTGTTCGCGCAGAAGGTGCGCGAGCGGGCGCTGCAACTGGCGGTGCACAGTGACCGGCCGGCCGATGCGACCGGCGTGGCACTGACGCCGCTGCAGTGCGAAATCGAGGCCGATGCACTGCGCTACCGCCATGTGACGGTCGACATCGACCGCGTCCGGCGCACGGCGACGATCGTCGTCAAGGGGCCGAACGGCGCGCAGCCGCAGGGCATCGACGCGATCGTCAAGGCCGGCGTTGACTGGTGGCCGCTGGCGATGGCGCGCGAACTCGACGACGCGATCCTGCAGATGCGCAGCAACGAACCGGAGATCGGCATCTGGCTGCTGAAGACGGTCGGTGATCCGGCGACCGTGCTGGCCGCCGACGAACAACTCCTTGCGCACCGCAGCCACTGGCTGGTGCGCGAGACGATCGGCTTGCTGCGCCGCACGCTGGCCCGGCTCGACGTGTCGTCGCGTTCGCTGTTCGCGCTGATCGAGCCCGACTCCTGCTTTGCCGGCACGCTGTTCGAACTGGCGCTGGCCGCAGACCGCAGCTACATGCTGGCGTTGCCCGACGACGACGCGCGCGCGCCCAGGATCGCGGTCAACGAAACCAATTTCGAGCTTTATCCGCTGGCCACCGGCCAGTCGCGGCTGTTACGGCGCTTCTACGAGGAAGCTGCACCGCTCGATGCGATCCGCGCGAAGCTGGAGCAGCCGCTCGTTGCGACCGACGCATTGGCGCTCGGCCTGGTGACCTCGGCCCCGGACGACATCGACTGGGCCGACGAGGTCCGCATTGCGATCGAAGAACGCGTGAGCCTGTCGCCCGATGCGCTGACCGGCATGGAGGCCAATCTGCGCTTCAACGGCGCCGAGACGATGGCCACGCGAATCTTCGGCCGGCTGACCGCGTGGCAGAACTGGATCTTCCAGCGGCCGAATGCGGTGGGTGAGAAGGGCGCGCTGAAGGTCTACGGCAAGGGCGAGAAGGCCGCCTTCGACTGGAACCGGGTCTGAAGCGCGTTGTCCGCAGACCGTCGCCAAAAGCTGATCACTGATCACCGTCGACGGATCACCGAAAACGGAACCCCAAGGAGTCCCATGAGCACGATCGACTACAGCGAGAAGATCCCGAACAACGTCAATTTGTCCGAGGACAAGGCGCTGCAGCGCGCGCTCGAGCACTGGCAGCCGAACTATCTGTCATGGTGGCGCGAGATGGGCCCCGACGGCGCGCAGGATTTCGATGTCTACCTGCGCACGGCGGTCAGCGTCGATGCGGGCGGCTGGGCGCACTTCGACTACGTCAAGATGCCCGACTACCGCTGGGGCATCTTCCTGAACAACCCCGAGGCGGACCGCCAGGTCAACTTCGGCGAGCACAAGGGCGAGCCGGCCTGGCAGGAGGTGCCGGGCGAGCACCGCGCCAATCTGCGCCGGATCATCGTCACCCAGGGCGACACCGAGCCGGCCTCGGTCGAGCAGCAGCGGC
>JBFGOX010000131.1:0-7027 GCA_041565015.1 Burkholderiaceae bacterium | reverse complement strand
GGGACCGAAGTCGTTTCGGCGCTGATCAACGCGCCGACGACGAGGCCGACGGCAAACAGCGCCATCGAGATCCCGGCGGCGCGTGCCTCGCCGGCATCGACACTGGACCTCACCGGCGTCCGTCGTGCCATCAGCAAGCCGATCAACAGCAGCGGACCGGACCACGAACTCCAGCGCATCAGCTGCGTATAGGCGTCGCGTTGCGGCTCGGAGCCCAATTCGTAAGCCAAGCCGATCGGCAGCGCGGCGAGCGACGGCAGCACCGCGAGCAGCAGCGCGATCTTGACGCCGCGCATCGGCAACGGTCGCTCGCGCAGCAGCCACAGCCAGCCCGCCATCAGCAGCGCGACAACGGTGAACTGCAGCAGATGGCCCGGCCCCCAGAACAGCAGTTCGGCGACCTGCTGCGTCGGCAGCGCCGCATCGAGCCGGGCGAAGTCCCAGACCAGCAATGCGAAGGCCAGCGCGGTCGGCAGCGCTGCGCTGGCGACGGCCCAGCGCACTGCGGGCGTCAGCGCCGCGGCGCGCAGCAGCGCACGCAGGCGAACGACGGCAAGCAGCAAGGCCGCGCCTACTGCCGAAGTGAAGCACAGCAGTGCGGCCTGGTACGCCACCGAGTCGAGCAGCGGCACGTAGTTGCTCAGCACGGCAGCCGACGCTGGCGCGAAGGCCGCTGCGGCAAGCATTGCGGCTACGCTGGCCAGCGCCAGCCCGCTCGCCGGCAATGACCATCGTTCGTCTGGCGAGGCCAGCCACATCCACAGCGCACTGGCCAGCGCCAGCGGCCAGACCAGCGTGGCCAGGTTCACATGCAGCACCAGCGCCGGCGCGAAAGTGGGCGCCAGCGCGGCCGCAGAAGGGCCGAGGCTGCGCGTCGCCGCCAGCAGCGCGGCGCAGATGGCGGCAAGCACCAGCGCGCCGACCGCAAGCCACAGCCAGGCGCGCGCGACGGCGGTCGGTGCAGCTTCTTGTGCGTTCGATTTCATTGCGTTCACCCTAGATCGCGCCCTTGTGCGGTGCCATCGATACGAAGGGGATGCCGAAGAAGGTCAGGAACGCCAGCGCGAATACGGTGATGTTCATCGCCGCGCTGGCGCGCGGCGACGTCTGGCCGGCGAGCCGGACGTGAATCGCCGCAGCCAGCGCCAACCAGGTCAGCAGCGCCCAGGTTTCGAGTGGGTCCCAGTCCCAGTAGCGGCCCCAGGCGTCCTGGGCCCAGATGCTGCCGGCGATCAGCATCAGCGTGTCGAACACCAGCGCCAGCGCCATGAAGCGCAGTGCAAGGTCGTCGAGTCGTGCGTCGTTGGGCAAGTGGCGCAGGCCGGCCAGCGGCAGGCGCAGCGCGCGGGCCAGCACCACCGACGACAGGCCGACCGCGATCAGCACGGCTCCGAGGAAGATCTTGCCCAGCCCGATGTGCACGTACAGCCAGATCGTCCGGTACGTCGGCGGGAAATGACCCTCGACCGGGTTGGTCACCAGCAGCCAGCCCATCATCAGGAACACGACCGGCATCACGAACGCGGCGATCGGGCGGATCGCCGCGATGCGCCAATAGGCGATCGTGAACAGCAACGTCAGGCTCCAGATGTTCGACGACAGGATCTCGAACATGGTGATGAACGGCCCGTGGCCGACGCGTTCCCAGCGCAGCCCGAGCGACAGCGTGTGCACAAGCAGGCCGACGACCAGCAGCGCCAGCACGCTGCGCTGCGGCCTGCGGTTCAGCGCCAGACCGAAGATCGCCAGCGTTCCCGCCGCCACGTAGGCAAGCAGCGCTGTCCACAGCGACAGACTTTCGGCATCGAGGTTCATGTGGGTCTCCAGGGGCGCGCGGCGAACTTGCGCCAGAAGTGCGCCGACAGCGCGACTACCGCGATCAGGGCGGCCGCCAGCAGCCACGGCAGCGTTGGGTCGTAGTGGACCGTGTAGCCCATCCAGGTGCCGAGTCCTTCGTAGGCCAGTTCGCCATCGGCAAGCCGCAGCGACTGGCCCGGCTGCAGCAGCAACTCGCCGTCCGCGTAAGCGACCTTCAGTGCGTGGAGCACCGGCGGCCGCAGCGTCGACGCGCGCTCGGCGTCGATTAGCCCGGCCGGCAGTTCGAGCGACAGCCTGATGCGCGTGGCCGTGTCGGGCGGCGTCCAGTCGACGTTCTGGTCGAATTCGAAGACCGGAAACGACGGGAAGTGCAGCGTGCCGCTGCGCGCCTCGCCGTGCGCCGGCCGCCACGTGACGCGCGCGGCGAAGCCCTTGTTCGATGTCGTGTAGAAGCGATAACCGTGCAGCACGAGCGGCGTCTGGTCGCCGATCACCGCGCGATGCGGGCGGCTGTCCTCATCGCGCCAGCGCACCGGGTGGCGGGTCGGTCCGCGCCGTAGCCCCGGCGCGTAGTCAATCTCGAAGCCGTCGTGCGTGAAGGCGGCCGCGGCCAGGCGCCACGGATGCAACGGCCCGGCCTCGCTTGTCAGCAGGTTGCCGGCGAACACTTCGCCCTGCGACAACTCGAGCGTGCCGCGCAGGTAGATCAGCCGGCCTGCAGCCACCAGCAGCAGCAGCGCGATCAGCGCCAGATGGAATGCGAGCAGCCACGTCTGCCGGCGAAAGGTCGGATGCGTGGCCACCGCGGCGAGCAGGTTGGCGGCCATCGCGCCGAGCGGCAGCGCCAGCGTCCAGGTCGCTGGCACGCCCTGGTCGAAGCTGAATGCCACCGCCACGGCGAGCAGCACAATCAGCACCACGGTGAGCTTCAGCGAGGCGGCCAGGTGCAGCAACGATGCCGCGCCAGGGCGCGGAGACTGCAGCGAGCGGACGAAGGCGTTCATCGTGTGCTCATGGTGGATTGGTGCAGGCTTCCGAGCCTTCGCGCATCCATTCGCGCCCGGCCGTGCCGTTGCCACCATTGGCGCCGCCGCGTGATCCGCAATCGGTATGCACCCATTGCCCGCTCGGCTTGAACTGGCGGACCTTCAGCATCGCATTCATGTAGTACGGCCCCCGGTTGTAGGCCGTCGTCGTATTGCGCCGGACTTCGGTGCCCGCGACCTCGCCGGCCTCCGGGCCAACGTCGTTCAGGTTGACCAGCAACGCCTTGTTCTTCCACCCGTGCGGCACGGCGACATGGCACCAGTTGCAGCGCGTGCGGTCGAGCTTGTCGCGCTCGCTGTGGATGTAGTGACCATCTTTGCCAGAGCCCTGGTCGGAGGCAATCCAGAAACCGGTACGCGCGCCGCCGCCCGACGTCGGCGCGTAAACGTTTGGCTCGTGGCACTTGAAGCACAGGCCGTTGGTCTCCTGGCCGCTGCCGGTGCTGGTGTCCCAAAACCCTTTCAGGATGAAGTTGTTGGTCGAGCCGTGCGGGCCCCACGGGTTGCCGTTCTCGCCGCCATTCGGGATCACCGAAGTGGCCGAGGCCACGTTCGAACCGTGGCAATCGCTGCAGTACATCGTCTGCGTGCCGACCGCATTGCGCCACGGCAGCCGCCAGTTATTGGCGATGCTGGCGCCGTTGCCTCGCATCGTCGCCGTGCGCCCCGTCTCGCGCAGCGCCGGGTGCCACGAGCGATGATTGTTCGCGCTGTACAGCGCCGCGGCGCCGGAGTCGCCGGTGCTGACCGGCTGGCCCTGATGCGTGATCGGTGACTGGAACTCGCGTGCCTGGTTCGTGTACTGGAGCATGCCGTTGGTGCCGGCCGGCGTTCCCGGAGAGCCCAGACTGGGTCGGTTGCCGTTCGGGTAGATGTTGTCGTCGCTGTAGCCGTAGTCCGAATGGCACTTCAGGCAGATCTGGTACTCGCGCGTCACATAGGGCGCGGTCAGCGCATTGGTATTCGTATCGGCGCCCGGGTCGCCGCGCTTGACCTGATAAGACGACGGCAACGCGAAGAACGACGCCGAGCCGTAGATCGGCTCCACACCGAAGGCGCCGCGCAGCACGCCGGAGGCGATGTTGGTATGCGTATAGCCAGCCGCATCGTCGTGGCGATGGGTGCCGGCCGGATCAGGATTGCCGGCGAGACTGCCGACCGGATTGCCGCGGAAGTCGCGGAACTTCACGACCCGATGCGGGTTGTGGCAGTCGGTGCATTCGGCATGGCGGTTACCAGGGTTGTTGACGCCGAGCCGAGCGCGCGACTCGATGCCGTCGGCGCCGCAGCGATTGGTCGGGCTGGTGCAATCGACGAAGCCGACATCGTTGAACGCGCCGCCGACGTCGTGCGGCTCGGAGGCGCCACCCTGGTCGATGTTGCTGATCGGCATTCGCCGCGGCAGCTGGAAATCGCTGCGGATGTCCGGCACGGTGGTATTCGGCGTGATCACGCTGCCGGCGGCGTCGCGATGACACTGGTAGCAGACCTCCTCGGTGGCCGCCGCGCCACCGGCCTTCGGCACGGCCGTGCTGTCGGTGCCTTCGCGCAGCAGCCGCTTGGCGCCCTGCACCGTGTGCGTGTCGTGGCAGTTCAGGCACGCGGCCTTCCACACCGGCAGGTTGCTCTGGCCGGCGACGCCGCTGTTCGGGAACTGGCGGCGCTGCGCGGCATCGAGCTTGTAGGTCTGTGTGGCCACGAGCGGATTGGCGTGCGCCGAGAACGCCCACGCGCCGACGGCCATGTTCTTGTCGTGGCACGACAGGCAGATCTGGTCGGTCGCCGGGTTGTGGTTGACGCCGGGATTGCCTTCCTGGAAGCGATTGGCACGTAGGAACTTCTGGCTGCCGACGGCGATGTTGGTCTCGCGCAGATGCGGGTCGTGGCAGGTCGCGCATTGCACCTGTCCCGCGCCGCTGCTGCCGGTCGGCTCCAGCGGCATCTGCGGCTTGTAACCGGGGCCGCGCACGCCGATGACGGTGCCGCTGCCGGGTGGCCATTTCTGCAGCGAATCGACCGGCCGCAGCTCGCCGTCGCGCGCGGCCAGAGGCGCGGTGAAGTTCAGCGAGATCGGATGATCGTTGGTGAGATCGACGCCGAGGCTGCGCGTGAAGCCGGTCGTCGTGCCCTCGCCCGGCGGCATCACGCCGCCGGCGCCGGTGCCGGTCATACCGATCGACACGGCGCCCGGCTCGCTCGCCGAACCCTGGTTGTTCAGCACGTTGACGTTGCCGATGGCCAACGTGCCGTCATGACACGACAGGCACAGCTTCGAGCTGCCGCCCGGCTGATCGAGCGCGCTCTGGATCGCCACCGCATCGAGCGAAGTCGAGTTGTACAGCGTGTAGGTCGCGCCCGACAGCTTGCGGTTCCATAGCGGCGTGTCGACCGACTGGCCCTGGCCGTCGCGGTTGGTCGCATGGTGCGGCGTGTGGCAGAACACGCAGACCTGCGTCTCCGTGCTGGCGCGCACGGCGTTTTCCGCCGGCGCATTGACCGATAGGTTGTGCCGCGTGCCGCGCACGTCGGAGATGCGCTCGGCAGCCGCCGGCAGCAGGTTCACAGCCAGCGCCAGCACCAGCCAGCGCCAGCAGCCAGGGGCGTCAAAGCTCGCCATCGGCTCCTCCGCCGAGGAACTGGAACACGACCACGCGGCCGTTGAACATGTCGGCGATGAACACGCGGTTCAGCTGATCGGTCCACACGCCGGCCGGCAGGTAGAACTTGCCGGTTGCCTGTCCCACACCGCCGAAGCCCATCAGGAAGCGGCCCTTGCGGTCATAGACCAGCAGGTGGTCGTGGTACGACTCGATCACGTAGACGTTGCGCTCGCTATCGACCGCCACACCCTTCGGCCGCACCAGGTTGCCGATGTACAGGCCGCGTTCGCCGATCGCGCGCCGCGGCGTGCCGCTGGCCGCATCGAGCACCTGCACGCGGCTGTTCATCGTGTCGGTGACGTACAACTCGCCGTCGGCATACGCCAGATGCGTGGGGAAATTGAACTCGCCCGGCGCTTCGCCGCGGCGGCCGAGCACCTCGAGCAGCGCACCGTCGGCGCCAAAGACCTTGATGTCGTGCGCGTAGGTGTCGGCGACGAACAGGCGGCCGCTGGCGGCGTCGCGCGCCACGCCCGTCGGTCGCTTCAGCTGGCCGCGACCGAGCGCGGGCAGCGGCTGGCCCTTCGCGTCGAGCCGCGCCACCAGCCCCAGTTCGGCGTCGGCCACGAACAGCGTGCCGTCGGCAGCGCGGGCGATGCCCGCCGGCGCGGCAAACGGTTGCCGTCCATCGGCGAGCGACCAGACCTGCAGTTCACCGGCGAGCGGATCGAAGACAAACACGCCGGCGCGGCTGACATCGGTCACATACACGCGGCCGTCGTCGTCGACCACACCCGTCAGCGGCCGCTGCAGCACCATCGGTGTCAGCGTGTCTTCGGTCAGGCCGACGATCCACTGCAACGCGCGGCGCAGCCGGCCGGGGTCTTCATCGCTGACGAAATTGCGCTCGCCGGTCAGCGTGCCTGCGTACAGGTAGCGCGGCACCTCGGGCGGCTGCGGCCACAGCATCCTCTTGCCTTCCGGCGCCTCGTCGACGCCGAAATGCAGGCGGCGCTTCTCCGGCGCTGCGCAGGCCGCAAGCATCGCGACGAGCAGCCATGCCAGGCAACGGCTCATTGCGGCCTCACGAGCTGCGTGACGATGCGCAGCGCCAGCACGCGCGCGTCGGACCCGGCAGCGATGTACAGCGTGCCGGAATCAATCGTCATGTCGGTGATCTCGCCGACGCCGAGCGAACGGTAGGCAAACGCCTGCAGCGGCTTGCCGTCGGCGAACACGCGCAACTGCCGCACACCGGCATCGGCGACGAACAGCCGCCCGCGACCATCGGCGGCGAGCGCTGCCGGCTGCACCAGATCGGCACTGCCGAAGCGGCCGAGCACGCGCCCACTCGGATGCAGCAGCGCGATGCAGCGGCAGACCGGATCGGCGAGGTAGATGCCGCGCGCATCGACGGTGAGCGCAGCCAGCGACGACAGTCCGGCGCCAGTGTCGTCGCGCGGCACGACCACGCGCCAGGCGCGAGCAGCCGGCGTGAACTCGATCACCTGCCGGTACAGCGCATCGGCGACGAGCACGCGGCCGTGCGCATCGTCATCGACG
>JBFGOX010000130.1:0-7061 GCA_041565015.1 Burkholderiaceae bacterium | reverse complement strand
GCGTTTCGCACCGTGGCGCCGCGCAATGCCTACGATGCCATCGACTGGCCGGTCATCGTTCTGCTCGGTGCGCTGTTCCCGGTTGCCGGCGCGATGGCCTCGACCGGTGCGGCCGACCTGATCGCGCGCGTGCTGCTCGACGCCGTCGCCCAGGGCCATCCCGTTGTCACGCTGGCGATCGTGCTCGTGGTCAGCATGACGATGTCGGACGTGATGAACAACGCCGCAACCGCCGCGGTGATGTGTCCGATTGCCATCGGCGTCGCCAATCAGCTCGGCGTCAGCGCCGATCCGTTCCTGATGGCGGTGGCTGTGGGCGCGTCGTGCGCGTTCCTGACGCCGATCGGGCATCAGAACAACACGCTGATCCTCGGCCCGGGCGGTTTCCATTTCGGCGACTACTGGCGGCTCGGCCTGCCGCTGGAACTCATCGTCGTTGCGGTCGGCATTCCGATGCTGCTGCTGATCTGGCCGCTCTGACGGGCGGCGCGAGACCGGGGCGGCGTGCGATGTTCGCGCCGCCACGTCCGGCCTCAGGCTTGCCGCAATTCCCGCTGTGCCCTGGCTGCCTGCCACCGATCGAGCTTGGCGCGCGCTTCGTTGGTGCGCGGATCCATGGCGCGGGCGTGATCCGCCGTCCTGGCGGCCAGTTCGATGACGTAGCCGTTCGGATCGCGGAAGTAGATCGAGTGAATGAAACCGTGATCGGACACACCACGCGTCTCGATGCCGCGCGCCTTGCCTTCGGCCAGCTTCTGCGCCAGCACCGACTTGTCCACTTCGAGCGCGATGTGCAGGTCGAAGTCGTGCTGCGGCTTGAACTCGAACGGCATGTCGGGCGCCTCGAAGA
This sequence comes from Burkholderiaceae bacterium, assembly GCA_041565015.1. GTDB lineage: Bacteria > Pseudomonadota > Gammaproteobacteria > Burkholderiales > Burkholderiaceae_F > JADJWR01. The sequence goes on along the minus strand of JBFGOX010000130.1, from coordinate 6,211 downwards.
AGGCGAGGCAGGAGCCGTCGTCGAGCGCGTAGAACGTGTGCAGCGTTTCCGTTTTCCGCCCGCTCTTGGTTTCCTTGATCTCGAGCGTGTTGACCAACGGCAGCCCGAGGAATCCTTCGTAGAACTGCCGCGTCTGCTCCGAATCGCGGCAGCGGTAGGCGCTGTGGTGCAGCTTCTTGATCATCGTCGAGTCTCCTCGAGGGTGCGCGGCCGCGTCAGACCGTCTCGAACTGTGACTTCAACGAGGCGGCGTAGCCTTCGATGACCTCGGCCGTCCTGGCCCAGCTCTTCAGCGCTTTCATGTTGCCGAGCCAGCGCGCGACGTTCGGATAGCGCGACAGGTCCGAGCCGATCGTCTCGGCGAGCGCGACGAAAGGGGCGCCGAAATAGTCGGCGATCGTGATCGCGTCGCCGCACAGGTAGGCGTTCTTCGGCCCGATGATGTGGTCGTTCAGCACCTTCATCCAGCCGGCCGCGCGTTCCTTGCCCCAGGCGAGCGTGGCGGCCTGCGCCTCGTCGCTGCGCCGCTTGTGGTGCGGAAAGAGCTGCGGATAGACCAGGCCGTAGGCCAGATCGCGGCACAGCTGCGTGTTGATCCAGTCCATCCGCTCATGGACTCGCGCGCGCTGGCGCAGATCCTTCGGATAGGCGGGCGAGTCGCTCTTCTCGGCAAGGTACTTCAGGATGGCGCTGCTTTCGGTGAGGCGGAAGTCGCCGTCTTCCAGAACCGGAACGAGATGGTTCGGATTCAGCGACTCGTACGCCGGCTTGTAGTGCTCGCCGGTGAAAAGGTCCACGACCTGGAAGTCGATCTTCATTCCGCTTTCGGCGGCAAACAGCATCAGCGGCCGGCTGGTGGTCGAGGCTGGGTGGTAGTGGATCTTCATCACCGTCTCCGTTCCGTTTGCGGGCCGACAGATTAACCTGCTGCGGTGGCGGCACTCGACTCGCGGCCGCAACCCGAACTTGGGAGTCGGTGCCGCGGCGCAATGCCGGCGCGCCGATCGGGCGACGTGCCGAGCCATGGCGCCCCGGCGATCGCCACCGATGAACGGTCGCCGCCGCGGTCGCGCAACTGCGTTCAGCGTCGCCGCCAGTCGCTGGGCGCTTGCCCGGTGTGCTTCTTGAACGCACGGCTGAACGCGGCTTCCGAGTCATAACCGACCGCTTCGGCCACCGCGCGCACCTTTGCGTTCCGTTTGGCGAGCATCCGCGTCGCCAGTTGCATGCGCCACGCGCTCAGGTACTGCATGGGCGGCTGGCCGACGTGCTTGGCAAAATGTTCGGCCAGCGTGGTGCGCGAGGTATTCGCGCTGGCCGCAAGCGACTCCAGCGTCCACGACCGCGACGGCTGGCTGTGCAGGCGTGCCAGCGCTCGCGCGACGAGAGGATCGCGCAGACCGGACAGCCAGTCAGCGCGATCTGCCGCGGCGCTGGCCAGCTGGCAACGCACGACCTCGATGAACATCGGTTCGCTCAGGCGCAGCAGCACGTCGCGGCTACCCGCGCGCTGCTGGCGCAGTTCGGCCAGTGCGAATGCGACCAAATGGGCCAGCGCGTCACCCGGATGAGCGGCCCGGCGCAAGTGAATCACGCGTGGCAGCGAGGCCAGAACCGGATTGAACGGTTGCGCGTCGCAGCCCAGGAACCCGCAGATGAACCGGGTCTTTTCGGTGCCGGCGCCGCCTTCGTCGACCACGGTCGGCAACTCCCCGGCGGCCATGCGGCGGAAGAAAGATACCGCTTCGTCGTCGCCATAGTTCGGCAGCCGCGTCGCCGATGCGTTTCGCGCGCCGTTCGCAATCGGCGACGAAACGCTGCTGCGTTCGCTGTGCACGCAGGCGGGTCTGCCGCAGGCGAGGATCGCCACGGTGGCCGCCATGGTGCGTTTCCCTTCCATCGAGGCGCTGGTGTCGACCGAGCGGGCCTGCGTCTGGACGCTCGGCGGGCTGCTGGACGATGCACGGTTCGAACGGCTGCTGGTCGAAGCGCAGCATGAACTGCAGCCGTTCGTTCAGTCCGACGGTAGCGTGGCCTTCGAGATGCCCGCGCTGCTGATCACCGCCGATGTGCCTTGACGAACGCCTGCATCGCCTGGCCGCTGGCTGGCGACGCTGAGCCGCGCGGCGAGCAGTTGCGCACGCCGACGATCGTCGGCGCCGCTGCCAGTCTGCGTGCAACGGCGGCGACCCCCGGTTGCAGCGCAATGCCAGGCGAGTGATCGGCGCGCCCGGTCCTGCCGGGCCAGTCGCGAGCGGTCGTCACGAGGCCAGGAATGCACGAATCCGTTCCGAACGAACGAGGTGATGGGCAGCCAGTGCAAGTCCGATCACCACCGCGAGGGCTAGGCCGATCTGCAGCGGTTGCACATATCCGCGGACTGCCGGTTCCAGGACTTCCCACGCCAACGCCAGCGCCCAGCCGATGCACAGCAGCGCCGCCACCCAGCGCGCCCATCGTCGACGCAGCAGCACGCCTGCGAGACACACGGCATGCGCCGTCCAGACTGCCAGCATGACGATCCACAGGGTGCCGGCAAAGGGCCAGTAACGCCCGAGCAGGAGCGACACGGCAAGCTGTACCAGTCCTGCGAAGACCGCGGCCGCGGTCGCTGCCAGGATCGCGATGAGCGCGAGTGGCCACGACTGCTTTTCGCCGGTCGCCGCGGGTGCACGGGCGAGCCCTCTCGATGCTAGCCAGCCGGCCGCCCAGAGCGCGAGGTGCACCATCACCCAGACCGCAGCGACGACGGGTACGAAGACGATGGGCGGCGGATGGCCGCCGCCGCCGGCGGCAAGCAGGACGCAGATCGAGCCGGCAAGCAGCGCCCAGACAACGTGCGCCCGGCGCAGTCGTTTTCGCAGCAGATCTTCGCGGGTGGACACGGTCGACTCGGGAAATCGCGGCCACACAGTAGCGCGCGTCGCTTGCACGGGGAAAAGGTGGCGACCGAGAGCGGGCGCGGAGCCTAATGCCGCCCGCGACCGCGATGCTCGGCTTCAGCGAACTGTGCGGTCGGCCGCGCGCTTTTCTCGCGTCGTGCCTGTCGATCGTCGGGCACGCGGCGCCGCGATGCGGCCGGCGGCTCAGGCGCAAACGGTCCGCGCGAAAACGCAGCGCGGTGCAAGCGCGGGCCGCTGCCCTTCGTCGCCGACTTCCGCCAGCGGTTCGGCAAGTCAGTCGCTAGGCGACGCCGAGCAGGCTGACGAAATAAGCGATCGCGCCCAGTCCCAGCAGCAAGCCGGTTGCGAGCAGTGCCGAGCGCGGCGTCCATCGACCGATCGGCCAGCCGCGACGGATCAGCACGAAAGCGGAACCGGCAAAGACAATCGACCAGATCAGCCACGGCAACGTGACGAGGATGTCCTTTTCGCCGCCGCCCAGATTCACGACGCCCTCGGCCAGCGCATAAAAGAGCAGCGGCGTCAGCAGCAGCGGGACCGCCGCCAGCGCGGCCTGGATCAGGCGGGACATCGCCGGTTCTGCTCGCAGGGTTGCCGGATCATGTGCGCCGCTACCATCGCTGCGCCCACGACGGAGCGGGGCGGCAATCCGGCTCGAGCGCGGACAAGTCGTGGTCGAACATCGTCGTCATGCCGTCGGAACCGATCTGCCAGACCTGAAGTCGGCCCTTGCGCGTTGCCACAAGCAGGCGACCCTCGCGGTCCCAGTCCGCCCGTTGCAGACGAGGCAGCAGTTCGACGGCGCCGGCGTCTTGCAGCGCGTAGACAACGCGCAGGCCGTCAACCGCCTGCTGCGCCCACTCGCCGCCGGCCCGGCCGGTGCTTTCGACGTACAGCACACGCTCGCCGCCCGGCTGAGCCTTCCGCAGGCGCGCGTCGCGCCGCTCGTCCCAGGTATCGCTTGGGTCGCGCGGTGGAGAATCCCGCGCTTCCACCCAGCCGCGCCGTTTTTCGTTGGCGAACCGGGCCAGCGGAATCGAGCGCATCCGGTAGGGGATCGGCAGGTCGGCCTGCTCGGGTTCGTCGCCATGCGGACCGTCGGCGAAGCAGTAGCCGCGCGACCGTGTCCCGCAAGTGCCGAAGGCGTGCAGTGCCGACAGCCATGGGAGCTTCGATACCGCGACGTAGGCGCCTGCATGCGCCCAGCGTGCGCCTGGCTTGTGGGCGAAATAGCAGAGGAACTGCCCGTCGGGCGACAGATCGGAACGGCGTGGAAAGATCCTGCCGTTCAGCCACGCGCCGTGATCGTGGCGTCCGTTGCGCAGGTTCCATCGACCCACGGTCGACCAGTTCGTCGGGCCGCGTCGAAACACCGCCACCACCGGCGCCTTCGTCGCCGGAATGCAATACAAGCGCGGGGCCGCGTTCCTGTTCATCGAAGAATCGTCCTCGTGTCCGCCATGATCGCGTGGCGCAAGCGTGTTTTCATGGCAGGCGACCGATCCGCCCCTGCCGCGCGCTGGGCTACGCCAGGGCGAGCCGGACGTGCACGAATCCGGGATCCTCGCCGGGCTGTGACTCGAAACCCAGCGCATGCGCCAGCCTGAGCATGGCGCTGTTCTCGCGCAGCACGTCGCCGACGATTTCGGCGGTGCCGCGCTCGCGGCAGTAGCGGATCAGCTTCTTCATCAGCAGGACGCCGAGACCGCGCCCCTTCAGGTCCGAGCGGACGATGATGCCGAACTCCGCGCGCCTGTTGTCGGCGTCGGTGACCGCGCGCACGGTCCCGATCGTCTCCGGCGCGCCGTCGGCGCCGGGCGCCAGCGCGATGAAGGCCATTTCGCGCTCGTAATCGATCTGTGTCAGCCGGGCGAGCTCCGAGCGGGCGATTTCGCGCCGCGTGCTGAAGATGCACATGCGAATGTCCTCGGGGTCGAGCTTCTGCAGGAAGGCAAGATGGCGGGGTTCGTCGTCGGGCCGGATCGGCCGCAGCAGCATCTCGCCGTCGCCCCAGGCGAACGTCTCCTCGAGTTCGCGCGGATAGGGCCGGATCGCCAGCCTTGCTTCGCCTGCCTCGGCCTTTTGCACGCGCACGCGCGCGTCCAGCGCCAGCACGCCCTGATGGTCGGCGAGCAGCGGATTGATGTCGAGTTCGACCAGTTCGGGCAGATCGATCACCATCTGCGACAGCGCAACCAGCACACGGCAGATCGCGTCGGCGTCCGCCGGCAATCGGTCGCGGTAACCGGCCAGCAACCGCGCGATGCGGGTGCGCGAGACGAGTTCGGCCGCCAGCGCGGTGTTAAGCGGCGGTAGCGCGACGGCCCGGTCGCCAATGATCTCGACGGCCGTTCCGCCCTGGCCGAAGACGATGACCGGCCCGAACTGCGGATCGACCGCCATGCCGACGATCAGCTCGAAGGCGAGCGGGCGACGGACCATCGGCTGCACGCTGAAGCCTTCGAGCCTGGCCTCGGGATGCACCTGACGCGCGCGGCGCAGCATCGCGATGGCCGCCGCGCGAAGTTCGTCGGCGGAATCGACGTCGAGTGCCACGCCGCGGACGTCGGACTTGTGTGCGATATCCGGTGAAACGATCTTCAGCGCCACCGGATAGCCGATCGCGTCGGCGGCTGCGCGCGCCGCGTCGATGGACGCGCTGCCGCGCGTGTCGACGACAGGAATGCCGTAGGCGGCCAGCAGCGCATGCACCTGCACTTCGTTCAGCCACTGCTGGCCGGCGGCCAGCGCCGCCCTGACCAGGCCGCGCGCCCGCGCGCGGTCGGGTGCAGCGTCCACGCGCGACGTTGGTGCCTGCAGCAACTGTTCCTGGTTGCGCCGGTAGGTGACCGAATGGACGAACGCGCGCACGGCTTCTTCCGGCGTGTGATAGCTGGGAATGCCGGCCTGCGCGAACCGGCGCCATGCGCCCTCGACGGTGGCCGCGCCGAGCCAGCACGAGAGCACCGGTCTGCGGGCCGCCTTGACGACCGGCACGCAGGCCTCGGCGATCGCATCGGCGGGCACGATCGCCGATGGCGCGTGAATGAACAGCACCGCATCGGCTTCGTCGGCATCGCCGAGAAGTTTCAGCGCCTCGACATAACGCTCGACAGGCGCATCGCCGACGAGATCGACCGGATTCGCGCGCGACCAGGTACGCGGCAGCAGCGCGTCGAGCTTGGCCAGTGTGGCGTCCGAAAGCTCGGCCAGCCGCGCGCCGCCGAGAGCGGCCGCATCGGCCGCGAGCACGCCGGCGCCGCCGCCGTTGGTCACGATCAGCAGGCGGTCCCCGGCAAACCGCGGGC
>JBFGOX010000129.1:0-7067 GCA_041565015.1 Burkholderiaceae bacterium | reverse complement strand
GGTGCGCGTGCGGTTATCCGTCATGCAGTCGATCATCACCGCCGCGCCGCCGATGCCGTAGCCTTCGTAGCGAATTTCCTCATAGTTCACGCCTTCAAGCTTGCCGCTGCCGCGACTGATTGCCGCCTGCAGCTTGTCCTTCGGCACGTTGCCCAGCCGCGCCTTGTCCAGCGCCAGGCGCAGTCGCGGGTTCATGTCGGGCTCGGCGCCGCCGTCGCGGGCGGCGACCGTCACTTCACGGATGATCTTGGTCCACAGCGAACCGCGCTTGGCGTCCTGGCGGTTCTTTCGATGCTGGATATTGGCCCATTTGGAATGGCCGGCCATGATCGACGAAATTCAAGAGCCACAGAGAGGAAAGTCTAACATTCGAGATTGTTGCGCCGGATTGTTACGCTGCGCGATCGAACACGATCACGAACCGGGGAGAGAAAAAGATGGCCGAGCCTTTGACTGTCGCCAAGGCGGGCGAAACCGAACTGGCGCTGCTGCCCGCGCTGGCCAACCGCCACGGCTGCATCACCGGTGCGACCGGCACCGGCAAGACGATCACGCTGCAGGTGCTGGCGGAGAACTTTTCGCGCATCGGCGTGCCGGTGTTCATGGCCGACGTGAAAGGCGACCTGACCGGCATCAGCAAGCCGGGCCAGATGAGCGAGAAGATGAAGCAGCGCCTCGACCGCCTCGGCTTCGCCGAGCCGAACTGGGCCGCCTGCCCGGTCACGCTGTGGGACGTCTGGGGCGAGCAGGGTCATCCGGTGCGCGCCACGGTCTCCGACATGGGACCGCTGCTGATCGCCCGGCTGCTCAATCTGAACGACACGCAGGAAGGCGTGCTGACGCTCGCCTTCAAGGTCGCCGACGACAACGGCCTGCTGCTGCTCGACCTGAAGGACCTGCGCTCGATGCTGCAGTTCGTCGGCGACAACGCGGCGCAGCTGAAGACACAGTACGGCAACGTTTCGCCGGCCTCGATCGGCGCGATCCAGCGCGGGCTGCTGCAGATCGAGGAGCAGGGCGGCGCGAAGTTTTTCGGCGAGCCGATGCTCAACATCGACGACCTGATGCAGACGACCGACGGCAAGGGTGTGGTCAACATCCTCGCCGCCGACAAGCTGATGAACAACCCGCGGCTGTACGCCAGCTTCCTGCTATGGCTGCTGGCGGAGCTGTTCGAGAACCTGCCCGAGGTCGGCGACCCGGAAAAACCCAAGCTGGTGTTCTTCTTCGACGAGGCGCACCTGCTGTTCGACGACGCGCCGGGGGCGCTGCTCGAGAAGGTCGAACTGGTCGTGCGGCTGATCCGCTCGAAGGGTGTGGGCGTGTTTTTCGTCACCCAGAACCCGCTCGACATTCCCGACAAGGTGCTCGGCCAGCTCGGCAACCGCGTGCAGCACGCGCTGCGCGCGTTCACGCCGCGCGACCAGAAGGCCGTCAAATCGGTGGCCGAGACGATGCGCAGGAACCCGAAGATCGATGCCGAGCGCGCGATCCTCGAGCTTGGCGTCGGCGAGGCGCTGATCTCGCTGCTCGACGCCAAGGGCACGCCCGGCATCACCGAGCGCGCCTTCGTGCTGCCGCCGGCCTCGCAGATCGGCCCGATCGATGCGAACGAGCGGCGCGCGCTGATCGCACGCTCGCTGGTCGCGGGCGTGTACGAGAAGGCGGAGGATCGTGAATCGGCGTTCGAAAAGCTGAAAGCGCGCGCCGAAGCAGCGCCGGCGGCCGCCGGCAAGGCCGCCGCGCCCGGCGCGCCGGCTGCGCCCGCCGGCGGCGGCATGCTCGGCGGGCTCAGCGACATGCTGTTCGGCTCGACCGGCCCGCGTGGTGGCCGCCGCGAAGGGATCGTCGACGCGATGGCCAAGAGCGCGGCCCGTTCCGCGGGTTCTGCGATCGCGCGGCAGGTGTTGCGCGGCGTGCTTGGCTCGCTGCTCGGGGGCAAACGCTGATCTGCGCCGACGCTGCGGCGCCGCGCGATTGTTCCGACAGTGCATGGAAGTCCGCGGGTGCCTTGCGGCGCCGCGTCCTTATTTCGCCTTGCCCCCGCTGCTGTGCAGGTGCGTCCAGTCGACGCCGCGCCTTTCGGCCATTGCCTGGCCGATCGCGTCGAGGTCGGTTGCGTCCAGGCAGCGCCTGAGGGCGTCGGCTATGACCGTGTCCTCGGTCTCGCAGTGCTCGCGATAGCGGGTGGCAAACCGCTGCACCAGCGCCTCGTCGAGTTGCACGTTCTCGCCGCGCTCGATCGATTCGAGCAAGAGGCGAAGCGTCTGCCAGAGCTTGCCCATTTCGACGTGATCGGCTTCGAGGCGGTCGAGCGCCGCGTTGACGGCGCGGGCCTTCTTCGGGGCCTTTTTCGGCAGCAGTCGCCGCAACAGCGGGAACAGGTCGACTTCCTCGTCTTCGTGGTGGCGCGGCGCGGCTTCGTCGAAATAGCGGCGGATCGATGTTGCCGTCACACGCGCCGACTCGTCGGCGCCGTTCTCGATAAGGTGCTCGCGCAGCCGTTCGAGCAGGCTCGCCATGCGCCGGACCCGATCGTGGCAGGCAAGCCAGAGTTCGAGCGGCTGGTCGAAGCCGGCGGCAGGCGTTCGAAAATCAATGAATGACACCGGATGCCTCTGGATGCCGGACGTGAACCGGCGCTTGCGAAAGATCGAAACTCAAAGTTTGCGACCAGGAAAATTTTGCGCAAGCCGCCGCGACCCTGCCGTTGATATGCATCAACCTGCGCGTCGTCATTTGTGCCGGTTCAGATCGCGGTCAGCAGCCACCCTGGGCTGCGCTGCACGGCGGTGCCGACGATGTAGCCGAACACCAGCACGGCCGCTGCGAACGCGGCGGCTCGCACGAGTCGCGAACGGCCCGGGCGCAGCGCCGCCGCGCCGAGCGCGATGTAGACGAGCAGGGCGCCGATCTTGGCGGCTAGCCACGGATGCTGCAGAGGCGACACGCGCGCGATCGTCGCCATGGCGATGCCGGCGGTCAGCAGCAGCGTATCGACCACATGGGGGGCGATGCGCAGGAAGCGCGTGCGCAGCAGCGGCGAATCGGCCAGCATCAGCGCCCCGCGGGCGACGAATCCGGTGCCGCTGACGATCACGCAGCCCACATGCAGCCATTTCAGCGTCTCGTAGATCACCCCGGGCGACCGTCGGCGCGCGGCCGCAGGTAGATCAGCGCATTGCGCAGTGCCCACGGCACGAAAGCGAGGCACCACAGCGCGACGGCGAGCGGCGTCAGCCACCGTGCCTGCGTCGGCCACGCATCGACGAGGATGCGCACCAGCACGGCCGCCTGCAGCGTCCAGAACAGCCACCACGTGAGGTCGTCGGCCAGCAGGTTGCGGCCGCCGTGGCCGGCGGTCACGCGCGTGACCATCGCGAAGGCCACGCCGCCAAAAAAGCCCATCGTCAGTGCATGCAGCGGCGCCAGGCCGAGCCCGGCCTGCGGCACGCCGGCGAGCAGCGCCGCCTGGTTCCATGCATACAGGGCCAGCGCGATGCCGAGCCAGAAAAAGCCCAGGTGCAGCATTGCGAGCAGGCGGTTGCGCAGGCTCTGCACCACGCCCCAGCGCCAGGCAACGAAGAACAGCAGCGCCGCCCCCGCCACGTCGACCGCCAGCCGCAGCAGGCCGAAGGCGGGTCCCGGTGCGAACACGGATCCCAGCGGCAGCAGGCCATGGGCAACGACGACGCCGATGAACGCGGTGAGCAGCCATAGTGGGCGCCACGCGTCGAGCAGCGGCACCACGCTGGCCGTGAAGAACGGGATCAGCCGGTGCGCCACGGTCACGTACACCGGTGCGATGAACAGCCACACTGACAGCATCTGAGCGCTGTGGATCCAGTTGGCCGACTGCTCGCTGACGCCATACGCGAACGCCAGGTGCGCCACGGCGCCGAGGAAAAAGAAGACCAGCACCAGCCGCGCATGGACGCGATCGGGAAAACGGCTGGCGCGATAGAGCAGAAGAAAGCGCAGCAGCAGCGCCGCCCAGCCAGCGGCCATCAGCAGCGCGCCGGCGGCCACCCAGGACGCGTCGACCTGCGCGCCGCCGAGCGCCAGCAGCAGGCCGGCCATTGCCAGCAATGCGGGTACGAGCAGCGGACGCGCCGGCGGCCCTTCGACGTGCAGCCACTTCGGCCCGGCGGTGAACAGGAACCCGAACATGAAGAACGGCAGGAATCCGTTGGTCATCGTCCAGCCGTGCAACCACGACGGCGGCAGCGCCAGCGGCAGCGGCGCGCCGAGCGCGCGTGCCGACAGCTGCGCCAGCCACCAAAGCGACACGGCGGCCAGGCCGAGCATTCCCAGCAGGAAGAACAGCCGATGCGGGGCGGCCAGCAGCCAGCGCAGCGACGCAGCGCTCGCCGGCGCCTCCACCCCGACCGCCACCGGGATTGCCGGTCGGCGCGTGGCCGGTTGCTGAACGTTTTCGTGAGCCGGCATCGCTTGCGGTCAGCCGCGCAGGAATTCCGGCACCAGCGGCCCGATCGCATCGAGCGTGTTCTTCAGCAGCAACCCGTACTCGGTGTCGCCTTCCATCACCAGCACGCGCTCGAAGAACAGCGTGTCGGCATCCTCGCGGCCTTCGGCCAGCTGGCGGAACGCCTCGGCCGGCGCGGCGATGCGCAGATGCGCCGCACCACCGGGCGCCGCCATCGTGAAGCCACGTTCACCGAGCATCAGCCGCAAGCGCAGGCCGAAGTCGGTCACGGTGAGTTCGACCGTCTGGCCCGACAGCGAAGCGCGCGTCGCGGCATCGAGACGTGGCAGCAGCACGCGGTTCAGCAACAATGCCATCGCCATCGACGGCGGCTCGACTGGCAGCCGTTCGATCAACCGGCGCAGCAGGGCGGGCGGTGCCGGCGGTGTCGGCAGGCGCAGGCCGCGGGCCGCGGCGTTCATGTGGCCTCTTTCGCCCTTTGGGACTGCCGCGACCGGACATGCCGGTCCGGCTGCTTCGCCAGGCAATCGCCCGCGCGAGCGTCGTCTGCCGGCGTGAGCGCGGCCGGCAAGGCTGCGCGCCTTCGGAGCGGCCGGGCGGCCCTCATGCCCGGCTCCATTCGTATCCGGGCTTGCGCAGCAGGTAACCGTTGGCGAGCTTGCCCGGCAGGTCGATTGCGCGCAGCGTCTGCAACGCCGCGACGGCGTCTTCGCCGTGGTTGAAGACGCGGTCGTAGGCGTCGATGACCTCGACGAAGCGCCGGCTCGTCGGCGACAGCCGCAGCCGCGTGACGCCGGCGGCGGCAAGGTGCTCGTGCTCGCCGAGCGCGCACATCAGCCGCGCCGACAGCGTCTGCAGGCCGTTCAGGGCCAGGAAGTCCTCGCCCTCCTGCGTGCGCAGCGCCAGTCCATCGGGATGCTCGAGGCAGCGAAAGCCGCAGTCGTCGCGGTTGGTGCCATAGTGGCGCGCGGTAAAGCAGCGCGCCGAGACCGCCAGCGGCATGCGGCCGAAGGCAAACAGTTCCGTGTCCATTACCCGCGAATCATCGCGCGGGTTGGCCAGTGCAATCGCCTCCAGCGGCAACTCCACGGGCGGCACCCAGCGCACGGCGCCGATCGCGGCCAGTTCGTCGAGCGCCGCGCGGCTATAGACGTTGATGTGGGCGCCGATCACGAACGGTCGGCCGGTGGCCGCGGCAACGGCTGCGGCATCGTTGGCTTCGAGCAGGTAGTCTTCCTGCTCCGCCAGCCGGTGCATCGTGCGCAGTTCGGCTTCCGATTCGATCAACGCCTGCGTGGCCAGCACGACTTCCTTGCCGGCGGCCGCCAGATCGCGCGCCAGCGCCAGCCAGTCGTCGAGCTTCATCTCGTGCCGGCGCGAGCAGACGACTTCGCCGAGCGTGATGCTGTGCGCGGGCGAATCGGCGAGCTCGGCGTAGAAATCGAGCAGGTGCCGGCGCGGCCAGTAAGTGAGCACCGGTCCGACGCTCAACTGAAAATTCGCGGTCGATCTGTTTTTCATTTCCATGGCCTGTTGTAGGCGCCGAGCGTGTGCTGCTGGCCTTCGGCCAGGCGGCCGAGCGCCGCGGTCCACGCCGGCTGCGGTGCAAAGCGCGAGGGTGCGGCGGCCGCGGCGTCGATTGCCGCGCGCCAGATGCGGGTGACCTGTTCGACATATGCCGGGCTGCGCTGCCGGCCTTCGATCTTGATCGCTGCCACGCCCGCGGCGATCAGTTCGGGCAGGATCGGCAGCGTGTTCAGGCTGGTCGGTTCCTCGATCGCGTAGCCGACGTCGCCGTCGACCGCGAAGCGGCCCTTGCACAGCGTCGGGTAGGCGCGTGCTTCGTCGGCCGCATAGCGATTGATCAGGATGCCGTTCAGTCGCGCGTCGACGCCGCGATCGGCACGCTCGCTCCAGTTCACGTGCGACGCCGGCGAACAGGCACCAAAATTGTTCGGCGACTGCGCGGTCGCATACGACGAAAGATGGCAGCGGCCCTCGACCATCACGCAGAGGCTGCCGAAACCGAAGACCTCGATCTCGACCTTCGACTGGCGGATCAGGTGCGCGACCTGCGCCGCCGTCAGCACGCGCGGCAGCACCGCGCGCAAGATGCCGTAGCGCGCGCGATAGAACTCGATGGCCTCGTGATTGGTCGCCGAGGCCTGCACCGACAGATGCAACTTCAGCGACGGGTGCGTGCGCGCCGCGTAGGCGAGCACGGCGATGTCGGCCAGGATCAGCGCGTCGATGCCGAGCCCTGCGGCCGTATCGACCGCGCGTTGCCATGGCGAGATGTCGCGCGCGTCGGCGAACGTATTCAGCGCCATCAGCACCCTGCGGCCGCGCGCATGCGCGTAGGCGATGCCGTCGCGGGTGGCGGCGAGGTCGAAGTTCAGGCCGGCGAAATTGCGCGCATTGGTCGCGTCGCGCAGCCCCATGTAGACGGCGTCGGCGCCGGCGTCGATCGCCAGTTGCAGGGCCCGCAGCGAGCCCGCGGGCGAAAGCAGTTCCGGCTTGCGGCTCGGACGCGCAACCGCCATGTTCAGGCGGGCACCGCCATCGGCGCGGCGAATTTCGCGCGCGCGGTCTCGTCGACCGGTTCACCGAGCAGGAAGGC
>JBFGOX010000128.1:0-7172 GCA_041565015.1 Burkholderiaceae bacterium | reverse complement strand
CCGCCGTCATCTTCATGTCCTTTATGAAACTCGGTCCCACCCTCGACAAACTCGTGGATGCCTTGAAGCGGCTGCCGGGAATCGGGCCGCGCTCCGCGCAGCGAATCGCCTTTCACCTGCTGCAGCACGACCGCGACGGCGCGCTGGCGCTCGGCGAGGCGCTGCTGGCGGCGGCGGCCGACATCCGGCATTGCGCTCGCTGCAACACGCTGACGGAACAGGAAATCTGCGAGACCTGCGCCAACGCGCGCCGCGACGCGGGCCTGCTGTGCGTGGTCGAAACGCCGGCTGACCAGCTGATGATCGAGCAGTCGCTCGCCTTTTCGGGGCTGTATTTCGTTCTGCTCGGCCGGCTGTCGCCACTTGACGGCATCGGCCCGCGCGAAATCCAGATGGAGCGATTGCTGGCGCGCGCGGCCGATGGGTTGGTGCGCGAGGTGATCGTGGCCACGTCGTTTACGCCCGAGGGCGACGCCACCGCGCACTACGTGGCCGAACTGCTGCGCGCCCGCGATCCGCAGTTGAAGATCACCCGCCTTGCGCGCGGGGTTCCGGTCGGCGCGGAACTCGAATACACGGACGTCAATACGATCGCGCAGGCGATGCTCGACCGGAGGGCCGCATGACAACCGCGCTTTGGTGCGTACTGGTGGCGGCGCTGCTGCCGTACGTCGCCACCACGATCGCCAAGGCCGGCGGCAGCCGATTCGACAATCGCGATCCGCGCGCCTGGCTCGGCCGGCAGGACGGCTTTCGACAGCGCGCGAACAATGCGCAGCTGAACGGCTTCGAGGCGTTCCCGTTTTTTGCCGCCGCGGTCATCGTGGCGCAGATGCTGCAGGCACCGCAGGAGCGGGTCGACGCGCTGGCGGTGATCTTCATCGTTGCCCGCGGCAGTCACCTGGTCTGCTACCTGGCCAACTGGCACTGGGCGCGATCGGTCGCCTGGCTGATCGGCTGGCTGGCCTGCATCTTTCTTTTCGTCAGCGGCGCGTAGCGCACGGTGGATGCTGTCGGTCGGCAGATGAGACGCGGCGCCGTCATTGAAAGGCTGGTCGACGCCGTTCATCTGCCGATCGGCCGCTGGGACCGCAAGGGGCGTCTGGTCTTCTGCAATGGCCCGTACCTCGCCTGGGCGGGACGCAGCGAGCTGCAGCTGCTCGGCCGCACGCTGGAGGACCTGTACGGTGCCGAAGCCTGGGCGGCGGCGAGAGACGCTTTCGCGGCCGGCTTTCGCGGTGAAACCGTCAGCTACGAAAGACTGTTGACGCACCTGGAAGGCGGGCCGCGCTGGTGCCGCGTGCAGGTCTTCCCGGAGTTCGACAAGGAAGCGGCGGTCGCTGCTGTCTACACGATCGCATTCGATATTCACGAATTCGTGACCACGCGCGAGGCACTGGAGTCGGCACGGGCTCGGCTGTCGCAGTTCGCGGAGAACATCCCGTACCCGATCACCTACGTCGATCGCAATTTCCGGCTCATCTTCGTCAACAAGGCGTACGTCGCTGCCGTCGGTACGGCCGCGACGCAGATGCTCGGCCGACACATTGGAGAGGTTCGCGGCGAGCAGCGCTGGCAGGCGCACCGGCCCTATTTCGAGCGGGCGATGGCGGGCGAAGCGACGGAATACACCCGCCTGGTCGAACTTCCCGGCCAGGGTGCACGCTGGATGCGCACGAGCTATGTGCCCGACCGCGACGGTGCCGGAAGCGTTGTCGGCGTCTATACCGTGCTGGTCGACGTGCACGATCTGAAGACGCGCCAGCAGCAGCTGGAGCGCAGCGTCGAGCGTGATCCGGTGACCGACGTTCTCAGCCGGCGCGCGATCATCGAGCGGATCGAAGCGGCGCTTGCCGACCGTCGTTATGGAACCGTTGCGCTGTTCTTTGTCGACCTCGACGGCTTCAAGGCGGTCAATGACAGGCTCGGGCATCGCGACGGCGACGAGGTGCTGGCGCGCGCGGCGCGGGCCCTGCAATCGGCGGTGCGCGGCGACGATAGCGTCGGCCGTTTCGGCGGCGACGAGTTCCTCGTGCTGGCGCGGGTTCCGGATCGCGCTGCTGCCGCCGCGATCGCGCAGCAGCTCGTCGCGGCGCTTCCGGCGAGCGCCGCAATACAGCCTGCACTGGCGCAGATCACGGCCAGCGTCGGCTTTGCACTGGCCCCGGAAGACGCGGACAGTGTCCTGCGGCTGGTGCAGCGGGCCGACGACGCGATGTATTTCGCCAAGCGCAGCGGCCGGAACCGTGCGGTCCATTGCTCCGCGATCCGATAGGCCGGATGCGCAGCGCAGTAGAAAGCAACGATCCGCTACCGAAGCCGCACGTGAAGATACGGATACGGTACGTTGAGACCGTCAGCCCGCGGCAGTTGATTTAGCATGCGGGTCCTGTCGCGCCCGTTGCGGCAAGCAGGCATTCAAACAGGAGACTCACTGTGAAACGGACTTTCGCCCGCCGGGAATTCCTTGCCGCTTCGGCAGCTGCATCGGCCCTGGTCGTCGTACCGACGCTCGGGCACGCCCAGGCTTTGGAAAAACGAAAAGTCACAATCGCGGTCGGCGGCAAGAACCTGCTGTATTACCTGCCGCTGACGATTGCCGAGCAGCTGAAGTACTTCGAAGCAGAAGGGCTGGAGGTCGAGATCGTCGATTTCGCGGGCGGCTCGCGCGCGCTGCAGGCGGTCGTCGGCGGCAGCGCCGATGTGGTCTCCGGCGCCTTCGAACACCCGCTGAACATGCAGGCCAAGGGCCAGCCGATGCGCGCGTTCGTCCTGCAGGGCCGCGCACCGCAGATCGTGCTCGCAGTCAATGTGAAAACGATGCCGAACTTCAAGTCGGTCGCCGATCTGAAAGGCAAGAAGATCGGCGTCACGGCGCCGGGCTCGTCGACGAACATCATGGCCAACTTCGTGCTGGCCAAGGCGGGTATCAAGCCGACCGACGTCTCGATCGTCGGCGTCGGCGCTTCAAGTGGCGCAGTGGCCGCAATCCGGTCGGGGCAGATCGACGCGATCTCCAATCTCGACCCGGTGATCACGATCCTGCAGCGCGAGGGCGACATCAAGATCATTTCGGACACGCGCGACCCGGCGGAGTCCGAGCGGGTGTTTGGCGGGCCAATGCCGGCCGGCTGCCTGTACGCGCCGGTGGCCTTCGTCGAGAAGAATCCGAATACCGCGCAGGCGCTGGTCAATGCGATGGTGCGCGCCGACAAGTGGATCCAGAAGGCCGGGCCCTCGGAGGTGATCAAGGTCGTGCCGGAAAGCTACCTGCTCGGCGACCGCGCCGTTTACATCGACGCATTCCTGAAGGCCAAGGGCGCCCTGTCGCCGGACGGCATGTTCCCCGAGGCGGGATCGGCCACCGCGCTGCGCGCGCTTTCAAGCGTCGACGACAAGCTCACCTCGGCCAAGCTCGACCTGAAGGCGAACTACACGAACGAGTTCGTGCGCAAGGCGAATCTGAAATACAAGTAATGGCTGAGGCGGTCGCCGGCGGCGGCCGCGGTGACGGCGCCTGGCGCCTATGATCTTTCGCCATCGCCCGCACAGCGGGCGTTATCGGCGGCGCAGCCGCCACCGTGCCTGCAAATGACCCCCGCGCTCGAACTCGCCGACGTCACCTGCACCTTCGTCTCGCGCGAGGATCGCTCGCAGCGCTACACGGCGGTGCGCGACGTGACCCTGTCGATCGCGCCGGGCGAGTTCGTCAGCGTGGTCGGCCCCACGGGCTGCGGCAAGAGCACGCTGCTCAACGTCGGCGCCGGCCTGCTGGAGCCGAGCCGCGGCACGGTGCAGGTGTTCGGCGAACGGCTCGCTGGCATCAACCGCCGCGCCGGCTACATGTTCCAGGCCGAAGCGCTGATGCCCTGGCGTACCGCGCTGGGCAACGTCACCGCTGGCCTGGAGTTTCGCGGCGTGCCGGCCGGGCAGGCGCGCAGCCAGGCTGACGATTGGCTGCGTCGAGTCGGCCTGGGCGGCTTCGGCGACCGCTATCCGCACCAGTTGTCCGGCGGCATGCGAAAGCGCACGTCGCTGGCGCAGACGCTGGTGCTCGATCCGGACATCATTCTGATGGACGAGCCGTTCTCTGCGCTCGACATCCAGACGCGCCAGCTGATGGAAAACGAGGTGCTCGACCTGTGGGCAGCGAAGAAGAAGGCGGTGCTGTTCATCACGCACGACCTCGATGAGGCGATCGCGATGAGCGATCGCGTCGTCGTGCTGTCGGCCGGCCCGGCGTCGCATCCGATCGGCGAATTCGTGATCGACCTGCCACGCCCGCGCGATGTCGCCGAAGTGCGCGTGATGCCGCGTTTCATCGAGTTGCACAAGGCAATCTGGGACGTGCTGCGCGAGGAAGTGCTGAAGGGTTACGAGCAGCAGAAGCGTGTGGCATAGGACCGGCCATGTGGAGCGTTATCAAGCCGACTTCGAAGAACCTGCGCTTCTGGCAGGTTGGGATGCTGATCGCGTTCTTCGTCTTCTGGCACGTGATGACCAAGCCCGGCCTGGTGCCGCACTTCCTGTTTGCCAAGGAAAACGATGCGGCCTTCTTCCTCGGCGAGCCGCTGAAGATCTTCGCCCGCGTCTGGGAGTGGTTCGCCATCAAGCGCGACATCTACCCGCACCTCTGGATCACGCTGATCGAGACGGTCCTGGCGTTTGCCATCGGCACCATTGCCGGCCTGCTGATGGGCATGTGGCTGGCGCTCAGCCCGCTGGCGGCGGCGATCCTCGATCCGTACATCAAGGCGTTCAATTCGATGCCGCGCATCATCCTGGCGCCGATCTTCGCCGTCTGGTTCGGGTTGGGTATCGCCTCGAAGGTGGCGCTGGGTTTCACGCTGGTTTTCTTCATCGTCTTTTTCAACGTCTACCAGGGCGTGAAGGAAGTCAGTCCGACGGTGCTCGCAAATGCCAGGATGCTCGGCGCCGGCCAGCGGCAGCTGCTGCGGCACGTCTACCTGCCCAGCGCGACCAGCTGGGTCTTTTCATCGTTGCACACGTCGGTCGGGCTGGCATTCGTCGGCGCGGTGGTCGGCGAGTACCTGGGCTCGGCCAACGGCGTCGGCTACCTGATCCACCAGGCCGAGATGGTGTTCGACATCAACACGGTGATGGCCGGCATCCTGGTGCTGACCGCCTTCGCGCTCGTGCTCGACAAGGCGGTCGGTGTCGTCGAGCAGCGGCTGATGAAATGGCAGCCGCGCTCGGGCGAAACGGAGAAACTGTAGTCGTCAGCGGGCAAGCGAATCGAACTGCCGCTCCAGCCTGATCGTATCGGCGGCGAAAACGCGGATGCCCTCGGCCAGCTTCTCGCTGGCCATCGCGTCGTCGTTGATCGCGTAGCGAAACTGTGCCTCCGTCTGCGGCGGCAGCTCGACCCTTTCTTCCGGGGCCAGCAGCGCCCGCGGCACGTCGCCGGTCGTGGCCGCCAGTTCATCGAGCAGTTCCGGGCTGATCGTCAGCAGGTCGCAGCCACAGAGCGCGAGGATCTGACCGCGATTGCGGAAGCTGGCGCCCATGATCTCGGTGCGGGAGCCGGCGCCCTTCAGTCGGCGGTAGATTTGACGCACGGATCGCACGCCGGGATCGGTTTCGCCGGCGTTGTCGGCCTCGTTCCATTTCTCGCCCGCGTTCTTCCGGTGCCAGTCGTAGATGCGCCCGACGAACGGCGAGATCAGCGTCGCGCCGACACGCGCGGCCGCTTCCGCCTGCGCAGGGGCAAACAGCAGGGTCATGTTGCAGTGAATGCCTTCGCGTTCGAGTGTGGCGGCCGCGTTCAGCCCTTCCCAGGTCGCAGCGATCTTGATCAGGACCCGCTCGGAATCGACGCCCTGCGCCCGGTAAAGCGCGATCAACCGGCGCGCCTTTTCGATCGTCGCCCGTGTGTCGAAGGACAGGCGCGCGTCGACCTCGGTGGAAACCCGGCCGTCGATGTACTTGACGATCTCCACCCCGAAAGCCACCAGCACGCGGTCGAGCTGCAGCGAAATGGATTCGGCGCGGCCGGCGGCGAGCGCCGATGCGATGAGCGGCCGGTAATCGCTGTTGCCGGCGGCCTTCAGGATCAGCGACGGGTTGGTCGTCGCGTCGCGCGGTCGCAATCGCGCGATCGCGGCGATGTCGCCGGTGTCGGCAACGATGACCGTGTGGCGGCGGAGGCTTTCCAGTTGGGTGGTCATGTCGGTCCTTCCGCGGCCCGGGGGCCGGCGAGCGCGCAAAGATATAATTCGCGAGTTTAGTCAGCGCGTGCCTGTCTTCCCCTCGAATCCTTGCCGGCCGACGCAGCGCGCGTCGCCGGCGGCGCGTGCGGCCGGCGAAAACGAGGAGCCCGCTTGTCTTCCCTGATTGACAGTTCCCGTCCCGCGGCGCTGCTGGCGCTGGCCGATGGGACGATCTTTCACGGCCTTTCGATTGGCGCGGCCGGCCACACGGTCGGCGAGGTCGTCTTCAACACCGCGATGACCGGCTATCAGGAGATCCTGACCGATCCGAGCTATTGCCGGCAGATTGTCACGCTGACGTATCCGCATATCGGCAACACCGGCGCCAACGCCGAGGACGTCGAGTCCGACCGCGTCTACGCGGCGGGACTGATCGTCCGTGACCTGCCGCACGTGCACTCGAACTTCCGTGCCGGCGAATCGCTTGCCGACTACCTGCGGCGCGAAAACGTGGTGGCGATTGCCGACATCGACACGCGGAAGCTGACGCGTCTGCTGCGCGACAAGGGGGCGCAGCCAGGCAGCATCCTCGTCGGCACCGACGAAGCGCGGGCGGTCGAACTGGCGCGGTCCTTTCCCGGCATGGCTGGACTCGATCTCGCCAAGGTCGTATCGGTTACCGCGCCTTACGAATGGACCGAAACCGCGTGGCGCCTCGACGGCGGCTACGGAAGGCTCGAACAGCCGCGATTGCGGGTGGTCGCCTATGACTTCGGCGTCAAGCGCAACATCCTGCGCCTGCTTGCCGACCGCGGCTGCCACCTAACCGTGGTGCCGGCGCAGGCGCCGGCGGCAGAAGTGCTCCGGCTGAAGCCCGACGGGGTGTTCCTGTCCAACGGCCCCGGCGATCCGGAGCCGTGCGACTACGCGGTCGAAGCCACGCGCGAGCTCATTTCAGCGAACCTGCCGATTTTCGGCATCTGCCTCGGCCACCAGATCATG
>JBFGOX010000127.1:0-7290 GCA_041565015.1 Burkholderiaceae bacterium | reverse complement strand
GCGCGATCGAAGCGCACAAGGCCAAGGCGGGTGCGGTGATCGTTCTCGATGCGGGCAGCGGCGAGATCCTGGCGCTGGTCAACTGGCCGACGTTCGATCCGAACCGGCGCGGCCAGTGGCAAAAGGCGGCACTGCGCAATCGCGTGCTGACGGACACCTTCGAGCCCGGCTCGACGATGAAGCCGTTCTCGATCGCCGCCGCGATGGAAGCGGGGCAGGTCTCGCCGCAGCAGCGCATCCAAACGGCGCCGGGCCGGCTGACCATCGGCGGCCGAACGATCGGCGACTCGCACGCCTACGGGCTGCTGACGGTGGCCGAAGTCGTTGCCAAGTCGAGCAATGTCGGCACGGCGAAGATCGCCCTCGACCTGCCGCCGCAGACGCTGTGGGACCTGTACACGAAGGTCGGCTTCGGCCAGGCGCCGCGGGTGGCGGTTGGCGCGGTCGCCGGGCGGCTGCGGCCGGCGAGCAGCTGGCGGCCGATCGAGCAGGCCACCATTTCGTACGGCTACGGCGTGTCGGTGTCGCTGCTGCAGCTTGCCCGTGCCTACACGGTCTTTGCGCGTGACGGCGATGTCGTGCCGCTGAGCCTGGTCAAGCTCGATGCGCCGCCGCCTTCGATTCCGGTCGTCAGCGCTGAAACGGCTGCCGAGATGCGCACCATGCTGGAAATGGCCGTCGGCGAAGGCGGCACGGCCCCGCGGGCGCGCATCGACGGCTATCGGGTTGCCGGCAAGACCGGTACTGCGCGCAAGCTGCACAACGGGCGCTACGTCAACGACTATGTCGCCTCCTTCGCCGGCTTCGCGCCGGTGTCGAACCCGCGCATCGTCGTCGCGGTGATGATCGACGAGCCCGACGCCGGCCAGTTCTACGGCGGGCAGGTCGCTGCGCCCGTGTTTGCCGAGGTGGTTGCGCGCAGCCTGCGCACGCTGCAGGTGCCACCCGACGGTGCGCCGGCCGTGCTCGCGCGCAGCCACGCCGAGTCGCGAGAGGCGCCGCTGTGACCGGGCCGAACGCACAGGTCGCGCACGTTCTGGCGTGGCTGCGAAAGCACGCCGTACCCGCGCCGCGCCGCGGCGACCTGCAACTCGACAGCCGGCGGATCGAACCGGGTGACGTCTTCGTCGCGCTGCGGGGGGCGGCAACGAGCGGCGACGACGGCCGCCGCTATCTGCAGGCTGCGCGTGAACGCGGCGCTGTGGCCGCGCTGGTCGAGGCCGAGGGATATGACGGTCACGATGCCGGGCTGCCGGTGTTGCCCGTCGAGGACCTGCGGCGGCTGCTCGGTCGGTTGGCGGCGCGCTATTACGGGCTGCCGAGCGAGTCGATGCAGGTGGTCGGCATCACCGGGACCAACGGCAAGACCTCGACGGCATTCTGGGTTGCGCAGATGCTGGCGCGGGCCGGCATCCGCTGCGCGGTGCTGGGCACCGTCGGCAGCGGATTTCCCGGCGAGGCGCTGGTCGAAGCGCCGCTGACGACGCCGGATGCGATCAGCCTGCAGCGCGAGGTACTGCGGCTGCGCGAGGCCGGCGCACGCGCCCTGGCGATGGAGGTCTCGTCGATCGGGCTCGACCAGGGCCGCGCCAACGGCATGCGCATCGACGTGGCGGTGTTCACGAACCTGACACGCGATCACCTCGAATACCACGGCACGATGCAGGCGTACGAGGCAGCCAAGGCGAAGCTGTTCGACTGGCCGACGCTGACCGCGGCGGTGCTGAACCTCGACGATCCGGTCGGCCGCCGGCTGCTGTCCCGTCTGACCGAGCGGGCGCACGCCGGCGCCCTGCGTATCACCGGCTACACCGCCTACGCGGGATCGGGCGACGCGGCTGCCACACCCGGCCTGTCGCACCTGCTCGGCGCGCGCGACATCCGGGTCAATCCGAACGGGCTCGAGTTCACGCTGCAATCGGGCCGTCACGAGCGACATCTCGAGGTGCCGCTGGTCGGAAACTTCAACGTGTCGAACCTGCTGGCCACGCTTGGTGCCGTGCTGGCCTGCGGCGTCGATCTCGACGTCGCCTGCCAGGCGGCGCCGCAACTGCTGGCGCCGCCTGGACGCATGCAGCGCGTGCGCACGCGCAATGGCGCCGAGCCGCTGGTGATCGTCGACTACGCGCACACGGCCGATGCGATCGAGCAGGCGCTGATTGCGCTTCGGCCGCAGACAACCGCGCGCGGCGGCAGGCTGTGGATCGTCTTCGGCGCCGGGGGTGACCGTGACCCCGGCAAACGCGAACCGATGGGAGCGGCCGCAGGCCGCTGCGCAGACCGGCTGGTTATCACCTCCGACAATCCGCGCCGCGAGGAACCGGCAGCGATCGTCTCGGCGGTCGCCGCCGGCGCGCCGAACCGGCTGAACGTCGAACTGGTCGAAGACCGGGCCGAGGCGATCGCGCACGCGATTGCCACCGCCGACGCGCGCGATGTCGTCCTGATCGCCGGCAAGGGTCATGAAAGCACGCAGGACGTCGGTGGCGTGAAGCGGCCGTTTTCCGATGTCGAGCAAGCGCGTGCGGCGTTGAACGCGCGGGCGAGCGTCGCATGCTGACGGCGGCCGAACTTGCCGCCAGCGTGCCGGGCGCCACCGTCAGGGGCGAGGCGGCGGTGCGCTTCATGTCGGTGTGCAGCGATTCGCGCCAACTCCAGCCCGGCTGCCTGTTCGTCGCGCTGCGCGGCGAGCGGTTCGATGCCCATGACTTCGTCGCCGATGCCGCGCGCAAGGGTGCCGCGGTGGCGCTGGTCGAGCGGCCAGTCGATGCAGCGCTAACGCAGATCGTCGTGCCGGACAGCCGGCGCGCGCTTGGCTTGGCAGCGGCGGCCTGGCGGGCGCGTTTTTCGCTACCACTGATCGCGGTGGCCGGCAGCAACGGCAAGACCACGGTGACGCAGATGCTGGCCAGCATCCTGGCGCGGGCGTTCGGACCGGCGCGGCGTTTGGCCACGCGCGGGAATTTCAACAACGACATCGGGCTGCCGCTGATGCTCTTCGAGCTGGCGAGCAGCCACAAGGCAGCCGTGCTCGAACTCGGCATGAACCATCCGGGCGAGATCGCCTATCTGGCGCAGCTCGCGCAGCCGACGGTGGCCTTGGTCAACAACGCGCAGCGCGAGCACCAGGAATTCATGGCCAGCGTCGAGGCGACCGCGCACGAAAACGGCGCGGCTATCGCCGCCTTGCCGCCGGAAGGTGTCGCCGTGTTCCCCGCCGACGATCCATGCGTTTCGATCTGGCGCCAGCTGGCCGGCACGCGCCGGATCGTCGATTTCGCGCGCGCCGCCTACGCGACCGTCACCGCCGAGTTCGAGCTGCAGGCCGACGGCTCGGCGCTCGAGATCGCCACGCCCGCCGGGCTGATCAAGACGCGGATCGCCGTGGCCGGCGAGCACAACGTTCACAACGCGCTGGCCGCGACCGCGGCGGCGCTGGCCATCGATGTGGCGCCGAGCGCGATCGCCACCGGGCTGGCGATGTTCACGGCGATCGGCGGCCGCGGCGCGCGGGCGCGGCTCGTGTCGGGCGCGCAACTCATCGACGACAGCTACAACGCCAATCCGGATTCGGTGCGCGCGGCGATCGACCTGCTGGCCGCTGCGCCGCCGCCGCGGGTGCTGGTGCTCGGCGACATGGGCGAGGTCGGCGACCGCGGCGCCGATTTCCATCGCGAGATCGGCGCCTACGCAAAGAGCCGCGGCGTCGAAACGCTGCTCGCGACCGGCAGCGCGATGCGGGAAGCGTGCGCCGCGTTCGGCGACGGCGCTGAATACTTCGGCGACATTGCGCCATTGATCGAGCGCGCGCGCCAACTGGCGCAGCCCGGCAGCACGCTGCTGGTCAAGGGCTCGCGCTTCATGCGCATGGAACGCGTGGTCAGCGCGCTCGGCGCGGCGGCTGTGGCAGGGGCGCACTGACCATGCTGCTCGAACTGTTCGAATACCTGGCGCGCGACATTCGCGCCTTCAACGTCTTTTCCTACCTGACGCTGCGGGCAGTCCTGGCGGCGGGCACCGCGCTGGTGCTCGGCCTGTTCGCCGGTCCGTGGGTGATCCGCAAGCTCACCGAGCTGAAGATCGGCCAGGCGATCCGCACCGAAGGGCCGCAGTCGCACCTGTCGAAGTCGGGCACGCCGACGATGGGTGGCGCGCTGATCCTGATTTCGATCGGCGTGACCACGCTGCTCTGGGCCGATCTTGGCAACCGCTTCATCTGGGTCGTGCTGCTGGTGACGCTCGGCTTCGGCTGGATCGGCTGGGTCGATGACTACCGCAAGGTCGTTCGCCGCAATCCGAAGGGCATGAGCGCGAAGGAGAAGTATTTCTGGCAGTCGCTGATCGGGCTCGTCGCCGCCTTCTATTTGGCCTTTGCGATCGCCGCGCCGAACACGGAAAAGCTGCTGCCGTTGATGTGGCAGTGGGTGGCGAGCGGGTTCGAGCTCGACCTGCCAGACCGATCCGATTTGATCGTGCCGTTCTTCAAGAACTTCGCTTACCCGATGGGCGTGTTCGGCTTCGTGATCCTGTCGTACCTGGTGATCGTCGGCACGAGCAATGCCGTGAATCTGACCGATGGTCTCGACGGCCTGGCGATTCTGCCGGCCTCGATGATCGGCGCCGCGCTAGGCATCTTCGCCTATGTGATCGGCCGCGCTGATTTCTCGCGCTACCTGCTGTTCCCGTACATCCCCGGCGCCGGCGAACTGGTGATCATCTGCGCGGCAATTGCCGGGGCAGGGCTGGCGTTCCTCTGGTTCAACGCCTATCCGGCGCAGGTGTTCATGGGCGACGTCGGTGCCCTCGCCTTGGGCGGTGCGCTCGGCACGATCGCGGTGATCACGCGGCAGGAGATCGTGCTGTTCATCATGGGCGGCGTCTTCGTTGCCGAGACCATCTCGGTGATGCTGCAAGTCGCCTATTTCAGGCTCACCGGCGGCAAGCGCATCTTCCGCATGGCGCCGCTGCACCACCACTTTGAGCTTTCCGGCTGGAAAGAAAACCAGGTCGTCGTTCGCTTCTGGATCATCACCATCATGCTGGTGCTGGTCGGCCTGTCGACGCTGAAGATCCGATGATCGACGTCGCCGGCCAGACCGCAGTCGTGCTGGGCCTGGGTGAATCGGGCCTGGCGATGGCACGCGTGCTCGTCGAGGGCGGCGCCATGGTCAGGGTCGCCGATACGCGCGACGAGCCGCCGATGCTGGAGGCCTTGCGCGCCGAACTGCCGCAAGTTCCGGTCGCCGCCGGCCGTTTCGACCCGCAGCTGCTCGAAGGCGCCTCGCTGCTTGCGCTCAGTCCCGGCCTGTCGCCGACGCATTCGGCCGCTGCACCGATCGTGGCGGCAGCGAGAAAAGCCGGCGTCGACGTGGTCGGCGAGATCGAACTGTTCGCCCGCGCGCTCGCTG
This sequence comes from Burkholderiaceae bacterium, assembly GCA_041565015.1. Classification (GTDB taxonomy): domain Bacteria; phylum Pseudomonadota; class Gammaproteobacteria; order Burkholderiales; family Burkholderiaceae_F; genus JADJWR01. Next base: position 1,882 of record JBFGOX010000127.1, on the reverse strand, counting down.
CACTGAAGGACCGCCGCGGCTATGCGCCGCGCGTCGTCGGCGTCACCGGCACGAACGGGAAGACGACCACGGCCCGGCTGGCCGGACTGCTGATCGAACGCACGGGCCGATCGGTCGCGATCGCCGGCAACATTCGGCCGTCTGCGCTCGGGGCCCTGCGCGAGCGGCTGCAGACCGACAGCCTGCCCGACGCCTGGGTGCTCGAACTGTCGAGCTTCCAGCTGGCGACCACGCGATCGCTCGTCTGCGATGCCGCAACGGTGCTGAACGTCACCCAGGATCACCTCGACTGGCACGGCAGTTTCGACGCCTACGCGAAGGCGAAGGCGCGCATCTTCGCGCCGCGCACCGTCCAGGTCCTCAATCGCGACGATCCGGCCGTCGCGGCGATGGCGAGAAAGACCGGCGCGGTGATCACCTTCCGGCTGCAGGTGCCGGCGCAGGCTGATGAGTACGGACTGGTGGCCGACGGCGGCGTGACCTGGCTCGCCTTCGCCGAGGATCTTTCCCGCGGCCATCGTCGGCGCAAGGTCGACACCGAGCCGGCGCCGGCCGAGCAGCTGTATATCCATCGGCTGATGCCGGCCGATGCACTGGCCATTCGCGGACGGCACAACGCGGGCAATGCGCTGGCTGCGCTGGCGCTGGCCCGGGCAATCGGCTGTCCACTGGCGCCGATGCTGCACGCGCTGCGCGACTATCGGGGCGAACCGCACCGGGTCCAGCTAATCGCCACCGTCGGCGGCGTGCATTTCTACGACGACAGCAAGGGGACCAACGTTGGTGCCACGGTCGCCGCGCTGGACGGCCTCGGTGCCGAAGGCCTGCGGCTGGTCGTGATCCTCGGTGGCGACGGCAAGGGCCAGGACTTCACGCCGCTGGCCGCGCCGCTGGCCCGGGTGGCCCGCGCGGTGGTGGTGATCGGCCGCGATGCGGCGCTGATCGAGCATGCAGTGGGCGGCGCGAATGCGTCCTATCCGGTGCTGCACGCGCAATCGCTGCCGCAGGCGGTCGCGGTGGCAGCCGAGCAGGCTCGTTCGGGCGACGCCGTGCTGCTGTCGCCGGCCTGCGCCAGCCTCGACATGTTCCGCGATTACGCGCATCGCGCCGACGTGTTTGCCGAAGCGGTGCGCGAGCGGGCGCTGGAAGCGGGGCAGCCATGCTAGGGCGTCTGTTCAATCGCATGACGGCCGGCGATACGAAGGCAGGCCGCGCTACGCGCATGCCGGTAGGCATGGGCGGCGGCCTGCTGGCGATGGGCGCCGGCTCGCCGCGATCCGCTGTGCGCGGCGACGAGCGGATCGACCTGCCGCTGGTGCTGGTCGCCGCGGCGTTGGTGCTGCTCGGCGTGGTGATGGTCTATTCGGCGTCGATCACACTTGCCGATTCGCCTCGGTACCGGGTCACGCCGACGCACTTTCTGACGCGGCACCTGTTTGCGCTGGCGGTGGCGGCGGTGGCGGCGGTGGTGGTGTTCTCGGTGCCGATGGCGCGCTGGCAGCGGCTGGCGCCGCTCGCATTCTTCGCCGCCTTCGCGCTGCTGGTGGTCGTGCTGGTCCCCGGCGTGGGCACCGGCGCGCTCGGCGCGCGGCGCTGGATTTCGTTGCGCATCTTCAACCTGCAGCCGTCGGAACTGATGAAGGTCGCCTGCGTGCTGTACGCGGCGAGCTTCACCGTTCGCAAGCAGGACTACATGCACAGCTTCAAGCGTGGGTTCCTGCCGATCGGCCTGGTCATGCTGGCTGTCTGCGTGCTGCTGCAGCTGCAGCCGGACTTCGGCGCGTTCTTCGTCATTGTCGTCATCGCGATGGGCATCCTGTTCCTCGGCGGCCTGAACGGACGGCTGTTCGTCGGCATATCCGTTCTTCTCGGCGTCGGTCTG
>JBFGOX010000126.1:0-7359 GCA_041565015.1 Burkholderiaceae bacterium | reverse complement strand
GGAGATCCTGGTGCGCAGCGAAGACCGGCCGACCTCGCACGGCCATGAAAGGATCGTCGCGCTGCGGCCGATCGCCGGCACGCGGCCGCGCGGCGGCAACGTCGAGCAGGACGAAAGTCTCGCGGCCGAGCTGCTCGCCGATCCGAAGGAGCGCGCCGAGCACCTGATGCTGATCGATCTGGCGCGCAACGACATCGGCCGCATCGCCGAGACCGGCTCGGTGCGGGTGACCGAGCAGATGGTCATCGAGCGCTACTCGCACGTGATGCACCTGGTCAGCCACGTCGAAGGGAAGCTGAAACCCGGCATGAGCAACCTCGACGTGCTGCGCGCGACCTTCCCGGCCGGCACCCTGAGCGGGGCGCCGAAGGTACGGGCGATGGAGATCATCGACGAACTCGAACCAACCAAACGCGGCATCTACGGTGGCGCGGTCGGGTATCTCTCGTTCGCCGGCGACATGGACCTGGCGATCGCGATCCGCACCGGCGTGGTCCGCAACAACGTGCTTTATGTGCAGGCCGGCGCCGGCATCGTCGCCGACTCCGTGCCCGAGTCCGAGTGGAAAGAGACCGAAGCGAAGGCGCGCGCGGTGCTTCGTGCGGCCGAGCAGGTCGAGGACGGCTTCGATGGCGAGTTCTGAAGCCTTGATCGACCTGCGCAGCGACACCGTCACGCGGCCCAGCAGCGGCATGCGCCGCGCGATGTTGGACGCCGACGTCGGCGACGACGTGTTCGGCGATGACCCGACGGTGAACCGCCTGCAGGCGGTGCTGGCCGAGCGGCTCGGTTTCGAGGCGGGGCTGTTCATGCCGAGCGGCACGCAGAGCAACCTGACCGCGCTGATGGTGCACTGCGCACGCGGCGACGAGTATCTCGTCGGGCAGAACGCGCACACCTACCGTTACGAAGGTGGCGGCGCAGCGGTGCTGGGTTCGATCCAGCCGCAGCCGCTGGACAACGACGCCGACGGGTCGATCGCGCTGGAGAAAATCGTCGCCGCCATCAAGCCCGACGATCCACACTTCGCGCGCACCCGCCTGCTGGCGCTGGAGAACACGATCGGCGGCAAGGCGCTGCCGCTGGCCTACTGTCGCGAGGCGACCGGACTGGCGCGCTCACGCGGTCTCGCCACCCACCTGGACGGGGCACGACTGTTCAACGCGGCGGTGGCCGTCGGCACCGATGCGCGCGAGGTCGTGCGCGGCTTCGATTCGGTGTCGGTGTGCCTGAGCAAGGGGCTCGGCGCGCCGGTCGGCACTGTGTTGCTGGGCGCGCGCGAGTTCATCGATCGCGCGCACCGGCCGCGCAAGATGCTCGGCGGCGGCATGCGGCAGGCGGGGCTGCTGGCGGCGGCCGGGCTCTACGCTCTCGAGAACAATGTCGCACGCCTGGCCGACGATCACGCCAGCGCGCAGCGGCTGGCCGCCGGGCTGCGCACGATCGACGCGCTGAAGGTCGACGGTCCGTACACCAACATGGTCTTCGTCCGCGTCGCGGCCGAAAGCGTCGCTGCGCTCAGCGCGTTCCTGCGCGAGCGCGGCGTCCTGATCCTTGCCCGCTCGCCGACCGTGCGGTTGGTCACGCATCTGGACGTGGACGGCGCCGCGATCGATCGGGCGGTCGGGATGTTCAAGGAATTCTTCGCCGGGCGCGGAGGTGCGTGATGCTGCTGATGATCGACAACTACGACTCCTTCACCTACAACCTGGTGCAGTATTTCGGCGAACTTGGCGAGGACGTGCGCGTTTATCGCAACGACGAGATCAGCGTCGACGAGATCGGTGCGCTGAAACCCGCGCGCATCTGCATCTCGCCCGGGCCCTGTGCGCCGGCGCAGGCAGGCATTTCGCTCGACGTGATCCGCGCCTTTGCCGGCAAGATTCCGATCCTCGGCGTCTGCCTCGGACACCAGTCGATCGGCGAGGCGTTCGGCGGCGCCGTGGTGCGCGCCAAGACCCTGATGCACGGCAAGACCGCGCCGATCGAACATGCCGGTGTCGGCGTCTTTTCGGGCCTGCCTTCGCCCTTCATTGCCACCCGTTACCACTCGCTGGCCGTCAAGCGCGATTCACTGCCTGATTGCCTCGAGGTGACGGCGTGGACCGACGACGGCGAGATCATGGGCCTGCGGCACAGATCGATGGTCGTCGAGGGCGTGCAGTTCCATCCGGAATCGATCGCCTCCGAACACGGCCACGCATTGCTGAAGAATTTCCTGCAGGAACAGCCGGCATGAGGATGGCGGTTGCCGCCGCGCTGTTGCTTGCCGCCGCCGGCGCGCAGGCGGGCGCGCTGACTGAATGCGGCGGCGCGACCCGTGCACAGGCCGAACTGATGGCGTGCCTGCAGTCGGCCAAGCGGCTGGCCGCGGAGCGGATGCTCGAATCGTTCCTGGCCATCGAGCAGCAGTTCGGCCGGCAGCCGGCCGAAGCGGCGGGCGGGCGGTCGTCGGCCTTGCTCAGGCAGTCGCAACGCGATTTCGAGCGTTATCTGCAGTCGCATTGCCTGCTTGCGCAACAACGGGCCGTTGGCGCAGCGGCGGGGCCGGCGGCCCTGGCCTGCGAAGTCGACCAGCTGCGCGCGCGGGCGGCGGCGCTCGAGGTGCTTGCGGTCGACACGGCGAACTGATTCAGGCAGGAGAGAGAAATGGCGATCACCCCGACCGAAGCGCTGGTGCGCTGTATCGAGCACCGCGAGATATTCCACGACGAGATGCTGGCGCTCTGGCGCAAGCTGATGAGTGGCGAGCTGACGCCGGTGCAGATCGCGGCCGTGACGATGGGCCTGCGCGTGAAGAAGGAGACGATCGGCGAGATCGCCGCCGCGGCGCAGATCATGCGCGAGTTCGCCACCAAGGTGCAGGTCGCCGACCCGACGAACCTGGTTGACATCGTCGGCACCGGCGGCGACGCCTCGCACACCTTCAACATCTCCACCGCCTCGATGTTCGTCGCCGCCGCCGCCGGCGCGCGAGTGGCCAAGCACGGCGGTCGCTCGGTCTCATCGAGTTCCGGCGCCGCCGACGTGCTCGAGGCCTTCGGCGCCAACATCAACCTGGCGCCCGAGAAAGTGGCGCAATGCCTGCTTGATACCGGCATCGGCTTCATGTTCGCGCCGAACCACCATGCGGCGATGAAGCACGCCGCGCCGGTGCGCAAGGAACTCGGCGTGCGCACGATCTTCAACATCCTGGGGCCACTGACCAATCCGGCCGGGGCGCCGAACCAGCTGCTCGGCGTGTTCCATCCGGACCTGGTCGGCATCCAGGTGCGCGTGCTCGAGCGCCTCGGCAGCCGGCATGTGCTGGTCGTCTATGGCAAGGATGGCATGGACGAGGTCTCGCTTGGCGCGGCGACGATGGTCGGCGAACTGAAGAACGGGGAGGTGCGCGAGTATGAAATCCACCCCGAGGACTTCGGCCTGAGCATGGTGTCGAACCGCGGGCTGAAGGTCGGCAATGCCAACGAATCGCGGGCGATGATCCTCGAGGCGCTGGAGAACACGCCGGGCACGCCGCGCGAAATCGTCGTGCTCAACAGCGGCGTGGCGCTGTACGCTGCCGATGTCGCCGGCTCGATCGACGACGGCATCGCGATGTCGCGCGAGGCGATCGCCAGCGGTGCCGCGAAGAAGAAGCTCGATGCGTTCGTCGCCGCCACGCGCAAGCTCGCCGCCTGAGACGCACGGCGCCAGGCCGCTGCGTATCGTCGTCGGTCCGGCGCGCCTTGCCGACCTTTTGGCGCTGGCCGACATGCAGGCAGCCTCCGAGCACACCGAGCGGGGCTTCTCGCCCGATCTCGGCACCCGCGTGCCTGACCGCCGGCACGCGCGGCGCTGCTTCAAGCGCACGCTGTTCAGTAGCCGGCAGCGTACCGTCGTGGCCCGCGCAGGCGGCCGGCTGATCGGCATGATGGGAGTCGATCTGCACCGCCTCGACTATCGCCACTATGTCGTCCGTCGTTTCGTCTACCTGCACTCGCTGTTCGTCGATCCCGCCTACCGCGGCGCAGGTGTCGCCCGCCGGCTGGTTGTCTACGGTCTGGCCTGGGCGCGGCGTCACGGCGCACAGCAGGTTCGGCTCGAAATGGCGTGCGCCAACCGTGCCGCGCGCAGCCTTTACGAATCGTTCGGCTTTGCGCCGCGCGAGATGATGTTCACCCTCCACCTCGGTAGCGCTCGATGAGCGACATCCTGGACAAGATCCTCGCGGTCAAGCGCGAAGAACTGGCCGCGGCGCAGGCGGTCGAGCCGCTCGCGGCGTTGCAGGAGCGTGCCGAGCAGCGGCGCGACCTGCGCGACTTCGAAGGTGCGTTGCGCGCGCGCATTGGCGCCGGCCGGCCGGCGGTCATCGCCGAGGTGAAGAAGGCATCGCCTTCCAAGGGCGTGCTGCGTGAAAACTTCGACCCGGCGGCGATCGGCGCCAGCTACGCGCGGGGTGGTGCTGCCTGCCTGTCGGTGCTGACCGACGTGCAGTTCTTCCAGGGCGCGCCCGGGTATCTCGACGATGCGCGCCGCGCCAGCGGCCTGCCGGCGCTGCGCAAGGATTTCATCATCGACGAATACCAGATCGCGCAGGCGCGTGCCTGGGGCGCCGACGCATGCCTTCTGATCGTCGCCGCGCTCGATGCCGTGCAACTGCGCGACCTGGAAGCCGCGGCGCGTGCGCTCGGCATGGCGGTGCTGGTCGAGGTGCACGACGCGAATGAACTCGACATCGCGCTGAATCTCAAGACGCGAATGATCGGCATCAACAACCGCAACCTGCGCACGTTCGAGGTGTCGCTGAATACAACGCTCGACCTGCTGCCGCGCATCGCCAAAGACCGGCTGGTGATCACGGAAAGCGGCATTCTGACTCCCGCCGACGTGGCGACGATGCGCGCGGCCGGCGTGCACGGTTTCCTCGTCGGTGAAGCGTTCATGCGCGCGCCCGATCCGGGCGCCGAACTGGCGCGGCTGTTCGCCTAGCGCGGACGCGCGAGTACCGGCGAGGCGCGATGATCTTGCTCCCCTCCTAGGGTCGTCGGCGCGTTTACGCGCGCGTGACGCCGATGCTTGTTTCGCGACGTTGTGGGGAACTGGCGATGTGAGTGCGGATGTAAGCGCAGGCTGACGCCGCAGTCGAGCAAGCGGCGGCGTCGGTCGAGTACCCGCTTCGCCAACCGTCAATTCGACGCGCGCACGCGATGCGGGCCCCCGTTGCGGCCTTCACAGATTGACAGGTGCAACGCGGCTGCATTACATGACTCCTGCCCCGCGCGGGCCGAATCGCATCAGCTTCTCCAGTGGCGAGTCTTGGACGAGGCGATGCCGGATCGGGTTTGAGTGGCGGCTGCACGCGGGAGACGTCCGAAATGTCGGTCCTCGGCGCGACATCAACAACACCAATCGTTCTGCAAACAAGGAGCATGAGCATGTCCGAATCGAAATTCGCGCTGCGGCGCCGGTCGCATCTGCTGATTGCAGTGCTGCTTGCCTTCGGCATCGGCGCCGTCTCGCATGCCGACGAAGGCGCAGAGACGCTCGGCGTCACGTCGTCGGTTGTCCTGCCGCCACAGGCCAAGGGCAAGCCGCCATCGTGGGCCGGCAAGGCTTTTCGGCAAGGCGTGGTGTCGGTCGCCAATCCCTATGGCGCCGAAGCCGGCGCGAAGATCCTCGAGCAGGGCGGCAACGCGATCGACGCGGCGGTGGCGATCGCCTACGCGCTGACCGTCGTCGAGCCGCAGTCGGCGGGCATCGGCGGCGGCGGCTTCATGATGATCCACTTGGCCAAGACAGGGCAGACGGTGATCGTCGACAGCCGCGAGGAGGCCCCCGCCGGCGCGACCCCGGACATGTTCGTCGGCCAGCCCTTCAGCCGGCGCTCGCTGCAGGGCGTGGCGGTGGGCGTGCCAGGCATGGTGCGCGGAACGGAAATGGCGCTGAAGGACTTCGGCAAGCTGTCGCTCGCCCACGTCCTGCAGCCGGCGATCGCGCTGGCCGATGACGGCTTCGCCGCGACGCCGCGCTTCGTCAGCAGCCCGCAGTGCAGCAGCGCGACCAGCCGGGCGAAGAACTCGCCGCTGTCCGCTGATTACTTCTGCCCCGGCGGTGTGGCGCGCGCCGTCGGCTCGCTGGTTACCAACAAGCCGCTGGCCGAGACCTTCCGCAAGATCGCCGAGCACGGCGCCGACTGCTTCTACAAAGTGATCCCGGAAAAGGGCTGCGACATCGCACGGGGCATCATCGAGGGCCAGCAGTACAACCAGCCGAATCTTGTCCCGATCGGCAAGGGCGGCAGCATGACCCTGGACGACCTGGCGCAGTACGAGGCCAAGCCGCGCACGCCGATCGAGGGCACCTACCGCGGCTACCGCATCAAGTCGATGCCGCCGCCGTCGTCAGGTGCGCTGACGGTGCTGCAGATCCTGAAGATGCTGGAGCGCTTCCCGCTCGGCGACGCCAGCCAGGGCTACGGATTCGGCACGGTCAAGACCGCCAACGTGATGGCCGAGGCGATGCGCATCGCTTTCGCCGACCGCGCCGTCTGGATGGGCGACGCCGACTTCGTGCCGGTGCCGGCCAAGGGCTTGCTCGCTGACGGTTACGTCGCAGTACGCAGTGCGTTGATCACGCCCGGCGCGCGGCTAAGCCCGAATCCGGTGGCCGACGATCCCCGGCCCTACGAGGTGGCCGGGTTACTGCCAGCGACGCGGCTGGCAGTGGCCGATCCGGCGCTGAGCTTCGAAAACGGCACGACGCACTTCTCCGTCGTCGACAAGTGGGGCAACGTGGTCTCGTATACGAACACCATCGAGTCCGGCTACGGCATCGGCGTATTCGCGGGCTACACGCGGCCCGACGGCACTTTCAAAAACCACGGCTTCCTGCTCAATAACGAGCTGACCGACTTCAACACCACGCCGTCGATCAACCCCTTCACCGGCACCGCCGGCTACAACGACGTCCAGCCCCGCAAGCGGCCGCGCAGCAGCATGTCGCCGTCGATCATGTTCAGCCCCGACGGCACGCCGCTGCTGGCCTACGGTTCACCGGGCGGGGCGACGATCATCAACTCGGTGGTCAATGTATCGGTCAACCTGATCGACCACGGGATGACGCTGCAGGAGGCGATCGACGCGGCGCGGCTGTCGGTGGCCAGTAGCGGCTCGACGATCACGGTCGACCCGTGGTTTCCGGCCGACACGGTGACGGCGCTGCGCGGCCTCGGCTACACGGTCAACCTGAGCGACGTCGGCTCGGTGCAGGCAGTGCTGATCGACATGCAGACCGGCAAGCAGTACGGCGCCGCCGACGCGCGCCGCGAAGGCACGGTGATCGGGCTGCCGCGGCCACGCGGGAACTGAGCCCGGCCCG